>CAZARW010000003.1:51194-84651 GCA_964487645.1 uncultured Prolixibacteraceae bacterium | reverse complement strand
CTTCACTACCTCCGGGGCCAACACCCAAGCGGCCACCGTGATATATTGCCATTTCGGCAAAATCAACCTGTGTCATTCCTATTTCTGAATTCGGATCGCCATAAATAAACCGGTCTATTCGGCCTCTGAAAGTATCGATACGGCCTAAATCGACTACCGACGAAAGAAAGTAAAGGCCTACAAGCAAAACTATACCTGCAGCTACTACCGAGAGCAAATATTTTGTAGGTACACGTCCGATAAACATCAATACCATAATGGTTGCAAACAACAAAAATGCTGTCGAAAAATCGGCCATCATAATGGTAGCGCATATCACGCTTGTTATACCCAATATCCAGAAAAATATCCGGCGCGAGGGTTTTTTATCCTGATTTTGATTATTGGCTAATAATTTCGAAACAAACAGAATTAAAGCAATTTTTACGGTTTCGGCCGGTTGAAACGACACGCCACCCAAAACCAGCGTACGCCCCGATGCTTCTCCACTACCTTTTAATACCAGAGCAATAACTACAAACACATATGCCAGCAGTAATAAAAGGGGCGAAAAAACCGACAGGTACTTAACCGGCACATAGTGCACTACTGCCAAAATTACTCCATAGCCTAAAACAATAAATATAAAATGGCGAAAAAGGTAATGAAAAGTTTCGCCACCAAGCTTTCGATATGCAAGCGATCCGGTTGCGCTATATACTACCAGCAGCGAAAAAAGCGATAATACAATAAGCACTATCCAAATTCCGCGATCACCTTTCAATATTTTCGAAAACCAATTCATTCAAGCAATTTTTATTTTTTTACAAATTCCGCACTGCTTGTTTAAACTGCATTCCTCGATCTTCGTAATTATCAAACAAATCGAAACTAGCACAAGCAGGCGAGAGCAAAACAGCATCGCCTTTAGCAGCTAAAAAATAAGCCGATTGAACAGCATGTTTCATCGATTGTGTTTCAACGATATCGGGTATAATGCCTTTAAACGATTCAATAATCCGACTATTGTCGGTACCCAGGCATACAATGGCTTTAACTCTGGAGCGAACCAAATCCGACAAACTCTCGTAATCATTTCCTTTATCAACTCCCCCAACAATCCACACAGTGGGGCGGGTCATCGACTCGAGCGCATACCATGTTGAATTAATATTAGTGGCTTTCGAATCGTTAATAAAATCGATACCGTGAACCGACAAATATTTTTCGAGGCGATGTTCAACACCACCAAAACCTGCCAAACATTCGCGAATAAACTCGTTGCGAATACCCGCTACTTTGCCTACAATAGCAGCAGCCATTGAATTACATACATTGTGCTTACCTTGTAAGGCTAAATCATAAATTGACATATCGAATCTGTTTTTGTTTACTAATACTGAGAGTTGTTCATTTTCAACTCCGGCTCCATCGCCCAATGGGTTTTTACTCAAGAAAAACGGCAACAATTTTGCCCTGATATTTCGTTTTGCTATTTCGGTGGCAATAATTTCATCATCGGCAAAAAACACAAAATATTCGTTCTCGGTTTGATTATTAATTATCCGGAATTTCGAATCGGTATACTTTTGCATTACATACCCGTAGCGATCGAGATGATCGGGCGTAATGTTCATTAAAACAGCAACATCGGCTTTAAATTCATACATTCCATCAAGCTGAAAACTGCTTAATTCAATAACATAATACGAATAGGTATTTGTTGCCACCTGGCGGGCAAAACTTTTGCCCACATTACCGGCCAAAGCCACACTGTACCCTGCGTCTTTAAGCATCTGATAAATGAGCATAGTTGTTGTGGTTTTTCCGTTACTTCCGGTTATACAAATTGTTTTAGCATTAGTATATTTTCCGGCAAATTCAATTTCGGAAATTACCGGTATTCCTTTTTCTTTAATTTTCTGAATTAATGGTGCATTATCGGGTATTCCGGGGCTTTTAACCACAAGCTGAGCTGCAAGAATTTTATCCTCGCTATGCTGATTCTGCTCAAAAAGAATGTTGTGGCGGGTAAGCTCATCGATATATTGTTGTTTAATACTGCCAATATCAGACACAAACACATCAAAGCCTTTACATTGCCCCAAAATGGCAGTGCCTGTACCGCTTTCGCCGGCTCCTAATATGACAAGTTTATCGCTCATTTACTATCGCACTTTAAATGTTGCAAGGCTAATTACAGCCAACAATATTGCTACAATCCAAAAACGGGCAACAATTTTCGACTCATGGTATCCTTTTTTTTGATAATGGTGATGCAGTGGCGACATCAGAAAAATTCGTTTTCCCTCACCATATTTCTTTTTTGTATACTTAAAATAACTGACTTGCATAACCACCGAGAGGTTTTCGACCACAAAAATTCCACAAAATATCGGAATCATTATTTCTTTTCGGATGATTACCGCAAACACGGCCATAATACCACCCAGAGCAAGGCTTCCGGTATCGCCCATAAATATTTGTGCAGGATATGAATTGTACCATAAAAAACCCACATTGGCACCAATAAAAGCAGCAACAAACACCGACAGTTCACCAATATGCGGGATATACATTATATTGAGATAATCGGCCAGAAATATGTGACCACTCACATAAGCCAGTATGCCTAAAGTTGCACCGCTAATGGCCGTAGTTCCTGCAGCCAGTCCATCGAGTCCATCGGTAAGGTTGGTTGCATTTGACACTGCAGTTATGATAAAAATTATAACAAGAGCATAAAAAATCCATGCTGCCGGCTTTTGCATGTGTGCCGGCAAAAAGCTCACAAACCATTTGTAATCGAGCTCCTGATTTTTCACAAAAGGAATTGTTGTAACTGTTGATTTTACATCACGGGTAATAAACTGCGTTTCGGGTTGCCCTGTTTCGGCATTTTGTTTAATTGTAGTAACAGGGTTTCCTTTAGCATCAACCAGTTTTTCACGCACCACAACATCATTATGGCTATAAAGAGTTGCTACCACAACAAGGCCAAGAACCACCTGTCCTAATACTTTAAATTTTCCGGCAAGCCCTTTTTTATCTTTTTTAAATACTTTGATATAATCGTCGGTAAAGCCAATTAACCCGAGCCATACGGTAGTAATAATCATTAGCCATATGTACACATTATCGAGTCGTGCAAACAATAAGGTAGGAATTAATATTGAAGTAAGAATAATAATACCTCCCATTGTAGGAGTACCTTTTTTTTGCATTTGCCCTTCGAGGCCTAAATCACGAATTTCTTCACCAATTTGTTTTTTCTGCAAAAAGAGGATGATTTTTTTCCCAAAAACAAGGGTAATGAGTAACGAAACAATTGCCGAAGCAGCTGCCCGAAATGATATATATTGTAATACTCCGAGTCCGGGAATATTCCAATTTTCAATAAGATCTAATAAATGGTAAAACATAATCCGTTTGTTTTAAATAATACCAAAAGCTTTTTTCACTTCTTCTTTATCGTCAAAATGATGTTTAACACCATTCACTTCCTGATAATCTTCGTGTCCTTTCCCTGCAACAAGAATAATATCACCGGCATTAGCCATCATAACTGCAGTTTTTATGGCTTCGCGCCTATCGGCAATAACCACAGTATTTTTAGCACTTGCCTGATCAACACCGGCCTGCATATCGTTTAAAATATCTAAAGGATTTTCGCTTCTCGGATTATCCGAAGTAAGAATTATTTTATTGCTGTAACGGCAAGCAATTGCTGCCATTTCGGGGCGTTTACTTTTATCGCGATCGCCACCGGCACCAACAACACAAATTATTTTTTCGTTGCTCAAACGCACATCATTAATTGTAACAAGTACATTTTCAAGTGCATCGGGGGTATGTGCATAATCAACTATTGCATATATTTCGGAATCGGAACGCACAATATCGAAACGGCCGGCAACAGGGCTTAACTTACTCATTTCAACCAATATCTCATCGATGGTAAAATTGAGCAAAGTAGCTGCTGAATATACTGCCAGTAAATTGTATGCATTAAACTTACCCACAAATCCTGTCCATAATTCGCGCCCGCCAATGGTTAGCAAAGTACCGTCAAAATGCGACTCTAGTATTTTGCATTTAAAATCGGCAATAGTATTTAACGAGTAGGTTTTTTTCAGCGCTTTTGTATTTTGAAGCATTACCCTTCCGTTTTTATCATCGATATTGGTAAGGGCAAAAGCTTCGGGTTTTAATCGGTCAAAAAATTGCTTTTTCGCTTTTATGTAGGCATCAAAAGTTTTATGATAATCAAGATGATCGTGTGTAATATTTGTAAAAATGGCACCGTCAAAATCGAGGCCTGCAATACGTTGCTGATCAATGGCATGTGAGCTCACTTCCATAAAACAATACTCACAACCACTATCAACCATGTTTTTCATCATACTGTTTAATTGCAACTGATCGGGTGTAGTATGGCTTGCTGTATATTCGGTTTGATTAATTTTGTAAGATATTGTAGACAGCAAACCGGCACTGTAACCTAACTGCAAAGTAAGCCTGTGCAGCAAAGTTGCAATAGTTGTTTTTCCGTTGGTACCTGTAACTCCTATAAGTTTTAATTTTGATGATGGGTTTTGATAAAATTCAGAAGCCATACATCCAAGTGCCTGCGAAGTATTTGACACTTGTATAAAAGCAATTTTGCTTTTAATTGTCTCGGGCATTTGCTCACACACTACAGCAACAGCACCATCCTCAATTGAGCTCTCAATAAATTTATGACCATCGGCATGTGTTCCCTTTTGAGCAAAAAACACAAACCCGGGCTGAACATTACGCGAATCGAATGCTAAACCACTTATTTCGATGTTTAATTCACCCTCAACAGAAAGTGTTTCGATATTTTTTATGAGTTCGTATAAAATCATTTTAACATACAGCTTTATTTAACTTAAATCGACATAAACCAACTGGTTTTGCCTGCATTTCGATCCTTCGGAAGGAAACTGTTTCTTTACTTTTCCTACACCATGAATTTTCACCTTCATTCCGGCTTTTTCGATATAGTATATTGCGTCAGACACCCCCATACCAAGCACATTAGGCATAGTAAGTTTTTCGATTTTTTGGGGAACAACATTGAGTGTTTTATTGATATTTTTAACCGACACACATTCAATATTGCTATCAAAATTGGGAATATCTACATTAAGCCTTTCGCTTAAAACACGGGTTTGTTCTGCACTGCCACTCAACATTGGAGGCTGAATATTTTCGTCATCATCCTTGCTTTTGGTTTCACCCAGGCTCAAATCTGAGATAAATACACAGTCGGCAATTTCGCGAAACACAGGACCGGCAACCGATCCGCCATAAAAAGCTCCTTTAGGTTCCGAAATAACCACAATACACGAATACTTTGGTTCTTCGGCAGGAAAATATCCGGCAAACGATGCTCTGTATTTTCGGTGTAAGTATCCGGTTTCCATGTCAAGCACTTTAGCTGTACCTGTTTTGCCTGCAAAATTGTATAACGATGTTTGCAAACTGCGCGCAGTACCATTTGTAACTACCCCTTCGAGCATCGACTGAAGCTTACCCAGAGTTTCGTCGGAACAAATTGAATTGCGAAGAACTTCGGGTTTCATTTTTTTTATTATCACTCCATTTTGCTGCACAGCTTCAACAAACATAGGTTTCATCATTTTTCCGCTGTTAGCTACTGCATTATAAAAAGCTAAAGTGTGCATGGGTGACATTTGCATTTCGTAACCATGTGATATATATGCCAGGGATGTTCCCCACCAATTTTTGTCGGTAGGATATTTCACATAAGGAACAGCCTCGCCTCTGAAACCAATGTTTAATGAGCTGTTAAGGCCTAAGTTATATAAGCGGTCAACAAATTCTTTCTCGCGGTTTTTGTAGTGAGCATCAATAATTTTTGCAACCCCCACATTCGATGATTTTTCGAAAATTTGTTTAACTGTAAGTTCTCCATGGTGTGCATAACCATAGTCGCTATCGTAAATTGTTTTATCGTATATTTTCCACTTTCCATCACCCACATCAAACACATCCGAAGTATCAACTTTAGCCCCCTCTAAGGCCACCATCATTGAAATAAGCTTAAAGGTTGAACCCGGCTCGCTGCTTCCTTCGTGCCCAATTGCATAATTGTATATTTCGGAATAGCCATTACTGCTTTTGCCCAAATTTGCAATGGCACGAATTTTACCTGTATTCACTTCCATCAAAACAGCTGTACCGTATTCAGCATCGCTTTTTACGAGCTGCTTGAGCAAAGCATTTTCAACAACATCCTGCAAATAAATATCGATAGTTGTTATTACATCTTTACCATTTTCGGGTTCTTCTTTGCTTACATTTACCCAACGCCCCGAGAGATTCTGGCGTACAACAAGGCCTTCTCCTCCACGGAGATATCCCTCATATCCGGCTTCGATACCCGAAACGCCGATGCTTCCGTGCACACCACCATAAGCCCCTTTGTTCATAAGACCAATAGTGCGGTAAGCGAGGTTTCCGTGGGGAGTAAACCTTATGTATTGTTGCTCCGCAATAAATCCACCGCGATATTTCCCGCGCTTAAAAATTGGAAAATCTTTAATGCGCTGAAGCTCATCGTAGTTTACCTTACGCGGATGCACCAGGTAATACCTCCGACCATTATTGTATGCCTGACGCAATTCTGACTCGAATCTTGAAGCAGTACGGTCGGTAAATATTTTTGTCAATTCATTTGAAAGATCCTTTACCTGAGCCAAAAAAACCTCTTTCACTCCGGCACATCCCAAATCGAATCGTATTTCGTAAAATGGCAACGACGTAGCAAGTAAACGCCCGTCGGTGCTGTAAATGTTTCCTCTACTTCCGTGAATTTTTTCGGTATGATTCTCAAGGCTTTGCAGCTTATCTTCCCATTTATCGGCACCCGATATTTGTATATACACAATGCGGCCTGTTATTGCTATCGAAAAAAGCAACACAAAAACCAGCAACAATGCATAACGAGCCAATATAATGCGGCGTAAGTCCATTTACTTTTCAACTTTTATTTTATATGGAGGCACATCAGGCTGTTTTAAGCCCAAGCCTCTTCGCTCAATTTCTTTCACTATTTCGGAGTATCTGCTCATATTCATTAACTCGGCCTCGAGTGTTGTCGATTCAGAGCGCAGCTCTTTTACCTGCTCTTGCATCTCGACAATATTTCGAACAATTTTTTCACCTCTAAACCGATTTGCAATCATTGCAACTCCCAACACGGTTAACAAAACTAAAACAGGCAACCATCTAAGCACGTCACTGCTAAGAAGTATACTCCCCAGCACAACCTGCCTGAACCCTATTTTGCGTTTATGTTTTGTTTTTACCATATCTACTTATTTTATTATTGTACAGGCAACACATTGTGCACCATAAACAGTTATGCTATAATTTTTCGGCTATCCGCATTTTTGCACTTCGCGCACGCGGATTTTGATCAATTTCATCATCAGCAGGAACAATTACTTTACCTATAGCTTTAAATTTTGCTTTAACGTTTCCATAAAAATCCTTCTCAACATCGCCTTCAAAATTTCCTTTTTGAACAAAATTTTTCACAAGCCTGTCTTCTAACGAATGATAGCTTATAACCACCAATCGGCCTCCGGGCTTTAACACCGAATAGGCATCGATTAAAAGCTGCTTTAACACCATAAGCTCATCGTTTACTTCGATACGCAAAGCCTGAAATACTTTTGCTAAAAATTTTGACCGAACATTAACCGGAACCAATGGCTGTAAAATATTACACAATTCGCCAGTAGTATTGATTGGTTGCTGCATACGCTTTTCGACAATAACAGATGCCACTTTACGGGCATTTTTCAACTCGCCGTATGTTCTGAAAATTTTGATCAGCTGCAACTCGTCGTAATGATTAATGATCTTAGCAGCATCAAGCCCGCCTGTTTGATTCATCCGCATATCAAGCTTTGCATCAAAACGGAACGAAAATCCCCTTTCGGCACTGTCAAAATCATGCGACGAAACACCCAAATCGGCTAAAATCCCGTCAACACTATCAATTTCGTAGTAATCGAGAAAATTTTTCAGAAAGCGAAAATTGTGCTGCACAAAAATCAGCCGCTCATCATCAATAACATTTTCAAAAGCATCGGCATCTTGATCAAAAACGATAAGTTTACCGGCTGATATTTTTTCAATAATTTTTCGAGAATGCCCTCCACCACCATAAGTAACATCAACATACATCCCCGAGGAGTCGATACACAACCCATTAATGGCCTGAGACAACAATACAGGTATATGGTAGGGTGTTTCCATTGGTTTATTATTAATTTTCAGGTCGATTTTTATACAATCTTTCACTCAGCACATTTTCATCAATAGCACAACCACACTTTCACGCAATGCTCCCAAAAAATTGCTTACGACATAAATCCACCACCAAGAAACTCTTCGAACAATGCCGGATAATCGTCGTCGGGCAACATAGCAGCCTCGTAGGCTTTAGCATCCCACAACCTAATCCGGTCGCCTTGTCCGGTAAAAACCACTTCGCGATCAATTCTCATTTTATCAAGAAAAGCATTGGGAATATTGAGTCTTCCGTTTTCGGCCACATTAATTTTAACAAAGCTTTGGTAAAACTTATCAAGCAAACGGCTTTGCCTTGGATCGTTAGGATTTAAACGCGAACGTATAAATTCAAGACGCTTTTCCCACGAAACCAAAGGATACAAATTCAAACACTTCTCGTACGGATCCATTTCAACAGCAAAAACCCTGTCGAAAGGACTTCCCAGCTCACGCTTAAACGCTGCAGGTAGTACCACCCGCCTCTTATCGTCAACTGTTGCTCGATATTGGTTTGAAAAATCTGGCATAGTGTGATTACAAAATTCATTTCAAAAATAGAATTTATTCCACTTTATTACAACTACATTCCACTTTATTACACACAAAATCCACTCAAAACCCCAAAAACTTATCAACAATTTGTTTAAAACACCGAATATCAAGCAAAAACAATATAAAAATGAACAGAAAACCAAAAATGAATTGCAATAATTTGAATATTGACATGAGTGTCCTTCAAATTAAAATATGTTTAAAAAAATTGCTATTTTTCGACGAAATTTGAAACATATGAAAGGGGAACATGAAATACAAGCGTATGAGCCAATCAACCTACGCAAAGTCATTGCCGACAAAAATCCCAAAATGGCAAAACGCATACCCGGCTTTATATATCATTGGCTCGACAAACTACTACACATTGATGAAATAAACGACATTCTGAGCAAAACACGTCATTTGTCCGGAGCTGAATTTATTGGAAGAGCATTAGAATTAATGGGTGTAAAGTATACTGTAGTAGGGCACGAAAACATACCTCGACATGGCCGGTATTTTTTCACATCGAACCACCCACTGGGAGGCCTTGATGGTGTTGTATTGCTTAAGGTTTTAAACGAAACAGCCGAAAATAAGACACGAGCACTGGCCAACGATTTTTTGATGGCTGTAAAACCCTTACAAGAATTTTTTGTACCCATAAACAAAGTAGGCGGACAAGCACGCGACTCAATAAAATTAATTGAAGAGCTTTACAACTCTCCCGATCAGATAATGATGTTTCCGGCGGGTTTATGTTCGCGTAAAATTAAAGGCCAAATTGTTGATCTCACGTGGCAAAAACATTTTATTCAACGTGCACGACAACACAATATGGATATTGTGCCGGTATTTTTTGAAGGAAAAAACACAAACAGATTTTACAATCTTGCAAAAATCAGAAAGTTTTTAGGCATAAAATTTAATTTCGAAATGATTACTTTGTCAGATGAAATGTTCAGGCAAAAAAACAAAACCTTTACTTTGCATTTTGGCAAACCCATTGATATTAAAACCCTCGACAATTCAAAAACACCACTCGAATGGGCTCAATATGTAAAAAACATTGTTTATTCATTACCAAATAAAAGGTGATTCGCTTTTATAAACAAAGCAAATTGCTTTATATTTGCAAACTCAAAAAATACATATTTATATGAAGGAAATTATTTCCAAAGTACCAACCGAGTTAATTGAGGCGGAACTTACTAACGATAAGTTGATGAGGGACACGAACAAAGGAGGTAACAAAATATACATAATTACAGCACACGATTCGCCCAATACAATGAACGAGATTGGACGATTAAGAGAGATAACATTCAGACAAGCAGGAGGCGGTACAGGCAAAGCATGCGACATTGATGATTACGACACATGCGAAAAACCCTACAAACAATTAATTGTATGGGATCCTGATGCAAAAGAAATTTTGGGAGGATACCGCTATGTTCTTTGCAACGACCTACAATACAATGAAAACGGCGATGCAATGCTGGCTACAGCGCGCATGTTTCATTTTACCCCCAAATTTAAGGAAGAATATTTACCCCATACTATTGAATTAGGACGCTCGTTTGTACAGCCCGAATACCAATCGAGTAAGGCGGGAGCAAAAGCACTTTTTGCCCTCGACAATTTGTGGGATGGCCTGGGAGCCTTAACGGTTGATCACCCCGAAATGAAATATTTTTTCGGTAAAGTAACCATGTACACTCATTTTAAAGTAACAGCCCGCAATCATATCTTGTATTTCCTCCGCAAACATTTCAACGATCACGAAGAATTGGTATATCCTAAAGATTTTTACCGTTTACGTTTTGATTTTACCGACATTGAAAAATACTACACTTCATCCGATTACAAAGAAGACTATAAAGTACTATCGAAAAATGTACGCGAACTTGGCGAAAACATTCCTCCACTGGTAAATGCATATATGAATCTTTCGCCTACAATGAAATCGTTTGGCACAGCCGTAAACGATCATTTTGGCAATGTTGAAGAAACTGGAATTATTCTTACAATTGCCGATATTTACGAAGCAAAAAAAGACCGACACATTGAAACCTATTTAACATCGAAAGATGATTCGGATTTTGAAGATCCTAAGTAGGCAAATAAAAAAAAACTTGCAATACACACATAAAACAAACAGCAAATTCTGTCAAAAAAAAACACTTCCTTTAAAAATGAACATACTGGAAGTAAATGATTGATTTTATAAACTTTGCCTGTTTAAAATATTGATGTTGCATATTTTTAAGAGCAAACCTTTTTGCAGGCAATATTTCAACAATTCAATAAGCAGTGTGTATACTGAATTACTGAATAATTTTTTAATAAGCACGCCCTTCGCGCCCTTCGTAGTAGTTGATATACGAAGTATTCACAACCTTATTTCCACCGGGAGTTGGATAGTTGCCTGTAAAATACCAATCGCCAGTATGCTTTGGTGCTGCTTTGTGTAAATTTTCAATTGTTTGATAAACAATTTCGACATCGGCATGGCAATCATCGGGCTTAAGCATTTGAGCAATTTTTGCCGATATTTCGTCGGCAGTAAATTGTGCATAAATTTCTTTCACATAATTTACAATCTCCTCTTTGGGAAGATTTCGTTGCTCGTAACACTTTTCATAAACATCGTCAATTACTTGCTTGAGCCCTCTCTCTTTAAGCAATTCAATTGCTGCAGCAAAAGCAGCAAATTTTCCTAATTCGGCCATATCAATTCCATAACAATCGGGGTATCGTATTTGCGGTGCCGATGAAACAATAATTATTTTTTTGGGATTCAATCTGTCGAGTATGCGCAATATACTTTGCTTAAGTGTTGTTCCACGCACAATTGAATCGTCGATAATTAGCAAAGTATCTTTATTGTTTTTAACTACTCCGTAAGTTACATCGTATACGTGCGCAACTAAATCGTTGCGTCCGCTATCGTCCGAAATAAAAGTGCGCAGTTTAACATCTTTTATGGCAATTTTTTCCATACGGGGTTCAACCGATATTATTTCGGCAATTTTTTCCTCGGTAAGATTTCCGTTTAACTCTTTGATTTTAGTTTTTTTCCAACTAAGCAAATGCTCACGAATCCCTTCCATGAGGCCATAAAATGCTATTTCGGCTGTATTTGGGATATAAGAAAATACTGAGTTTTTAAGATCGAAATTTATTTTTTTAAGCAATATTGGTGCTAAAAAACGACCAAGACTTTTCCGTTCGTTATAAATATCGCGATCGCTGCCACGCGAAAAATAAATTCTCTCAAACGAACATGAAGTCCGTTTGTGAGGAACCCGCACAATTTCATTTTGTATATTTCCATTTTTCCGAATAATAATTGCCTCGCCGGGATTAACTTCATTAACCTTGTCGTACTTTACATTCATTACCGTTTGAATAACGGGGCGTTCGGAAGCAACAACAACAATTTCGTCATCGTAATAATAAAAAGCAGGACGTATACCCCAGGGATCGCGGGTTACAAACAAATCGCCATGGCCAATCATTCCGGCAATTGTATATCCGCCATCCCAGCCACGCGAAGCATTTTCGAGAATTTTTTGCAAATCGAGGGTTTCTTCAATTCGGGGCGAAATTTCCTGATTTGAGAATCCTTCGTTTTTATATTGCCTGAACCTCAGCTCGTTTTCCTGATCAAGAAAATGTCCAACTTTTTCGAGTGCGGTAACTGTATCGGTGTATGCACTGGGATGTTGGCCCAGCTCAACCAAATGTGCAAAAAGCTCATCGGTGTTGGTCATATTAAAGTTTCCGGCCAAAACCAGGTTTCTCGATCGCCAGTTATTTTGCCGCATTACAGGATGCGCAAAATCTATTGAATTCCGGCCAAACGTACCATAACGCAAATGGCCTAAATACGCTTCGCCAACAAAAGGTAAATGTTCTTTTGCCCATTGCTCATCGGCAAACTGTAAACCGTATTTTTTTTCGGCCTTATCAAATATTTTGTGAATATGATCAAAAGTATGTTGTATAGGATTTGCTTTTACAGACCGAAAACGGTCAAGATATTGCTGCCCGGGAGTATTATCGATCTTAAGCGACACCAAACCTGCCCCGTCCTGCCCCCTATTGTGCTGTTTCTCCATCAATAAATAGAGTTTATTCAGCCCATATTTCCAGGTACCATATTTTTTACGGTAAAAACTGAGCGGCTTTAGTAAGCGTATCATTGCCACCCCACACTCGTGCTTTATTAACTCGCTCATAAATTTTTAACTTGAAGCGCTATTGTGAATTATTTGTTTTTAACTCCGGAAAATTGATAATGTCGTCAACAATATATGGATTAGGAAAATCTTTTTCGATTGAATATTTGGTCTTAATCGCTTCGCTTCGTGTACGAAAATCACCTACCCTCACCCTGAAATCGGGAGTTATAAAAAGAACATACACGTTGCAATTTGGATATTTTTGCATAAAATCCGCTTTGGTTTTAAAAGCATCAGCTTTATTGCCCTGAAATATTTGCACTCTATAACCATCAACGCCCTTTTTTCGCAGACTTTCGTTACGTTGAATTTCAATCAGCTGATTCATATTATCATCGGCATATTGCGTAATGCGATCAATATCTGCAATATCTGCAGACACAATACTCATTGTATCGGCATAAGCTGCATTAACAGACTGAATTGAATCGGACAATTGTTGCGAAGAAATCTGAGCATGAGACGCAGTGAACAAACACACAAAACCGAGAATAAACAAAAGAATTTTCCTACTCATTTTCAGCATTTTATATTTTATGTTTTTTTTTAACAACAACAAATATAGTTGTTTTAAAGAATAAAACGGTACAGATTCAACATTGGTATTTGCTACAAAAATTTAGTAAAATCATATTTTTCACATAGCGGCCAATATTGTTTCTTTTTGATATATTTAATTGCAAAATAAGTGTTTTTTATACATTTTTAAACATATTTTTTGCATTATTCTGCAAATAACACAAAATTCATATCATTTTTCCACTGTTAATTTTTGGTGATTTTTTTCAGAAATCCCGTAAGTGAGGGGTATCAGAACAAAAAGAAAAAAATTGAGTGTGCTTATACCTTTTTGTGTACCTCTCCGTACAAATCGAACATATCGGATCCGGTAATATCAACCATATAAAACTCACCAACGATAAGGTTCTTATCATGTATAAAAACCTCTCCATCTACTTCGGGAGAATCAAACTCGGTACGTCCTACAAAATAGTCATTTTCGTACCTATCAATTAAAACCTTGAGTGTAGTACCAATTTTTTCTGAAGCTATTTCTTCAGAAATTGTTTGCTGAACATCCATTAATTCGGCAGCTCTTTCGTCTTTTATTTCCTGAGAAATATCGTCACTAAGGTTTTTGTATCCGGGAGTATCTTCTTCGTGAGAATATGTAAACACCCCCAAACGGTCGAATTTTATTTCCTTAATAAACGACATAAGTTTTTCAAAATCGTGTTCGGTTTCGCCCGGATGCCCCACCACAAATGTTGTACGCAACGCAATATTGGGTACTCGCTGCCTAATAACAGAAACAAGCTTGCGTATTTGCTCCTCGTTGATGTTACGCCGCATGTTATTAAGCACCGAAGTTGAGATATGCTGCAGGGGCAAATCGAGATATTTGCACACTTTAGGATTGTTGTTAATCTCGTCAAGCAGTTCTAGCGGAAAAGCAGCCGGATAAGCATAATGCAATCTTATCCACTCAATTCCCTCAACTGCAGATAATTTACGAATCAGTTCCGGTAGTTTACGTGTTTTATAAATATCGATACCATAATAGGTAAGTTCCTGTGAAATAAGCAGCAATTCTTTTACTCCTTTTTGGGCTAATATCTTGGCTTCGGCTACAAGATCATCGATAGGTACCGATGTATGTTTACCGGTAAACTGAGGTATTGCACAAAAAGCACAAGTACGATCACATCCTTCGGCAATTTTCAGATATGCATAATGCGATGGCGTGGTAATTTTTCGGTCAAATAAAAGATCTTTACGCTTTTGAACATTGAGTTCGTGCAAAACAGCGTCAAAATCGAATTTACCAAAAAAACGATCAACCTCAGGTATTTCGGCACTAAGCTCATCAACATATCTGGCCGAAAGACACCCCATGACATATACTTTTTCAATTTTGTCATGTTTTTTAGCAGCTACATATTGCATTATTGTTGCAATCGACTCTTCTTTAGCATCGAGAATAAACCCACAAGTGTTAATTAGAACTACTTCAGTAGCAATATTACTATCAACAAGGACTTTATAGCCTGCCTTTTCGCATTGAATCATAATACGCTCCGAATCGACCAGATTTTTGGAGCAACCAAGAGTTACAATATTGATTGTTTTTTTCATTCTATAATAATTTATTTTTAATGGAAGTATGAAACTCCATGTTTCTAAAAAATATTATCATACTCTTGGTTATTAAAAAAACAACATGTTCGTTTAGTACCCGAAATGCGAATACTTAATGCTGCTTACTGAGAAAAGAAATTATTTATTAAAAAACGACTGAACAAACTCTTTGCGTCTGAAGATTTGTAAATCTTCGATTTTTTCGCCTATTCCGATATATTTAACCGGAATTTTAAACTGATCGGAAATCCCCAACACAACACCACCTTTTGCTGTACCATCGAGTTTAGTAAGAGCCATAGCAGTAACTTCGGTTGCCAGTGTAAATTGTTTAGCCTGTTCAAAAGCATTTTGCCCGGTTGAACCGTCAAGAATAAGCAATACTTCGTGCGGAGCATCGGGGACAACTTTTTGCATAACCCGTTTAATTTTGGTAAGCTCATTCATCAGATTGATTTTATTGTGCAGACGCCCGGCAGTATCAATAATTGCAACATGGGCACCATTGGCTTTTGCCGAGGCAACAGTATCGTAAGCAACCGATGCCGGATCGGATCCCATTTTTTGTTTTACAATAGGAACATCAACACGCTGTGCCCATATTTCGAGTTGATCAATTGCAGCAGCCCTAAATGTGTCGGCAGCACCAATTACCACTTTTTTTCCAGCCTGTTTAAATTGATATGCAAGTTTACCAATAGTAGTGGTTTTACCCACTCCATTAACCCCCACAACCATAATCACATAGGGATTATCTGACTCTGAAAGGTCAAAATCGGCAACATCGGCAGTATTATTTTCTTCGAGCATTGAGGCTATCTCTTCCTGCAATATCTGATCGAGCTCATCAACGCCAAGATATTTATCGCGAGCAACTCTTTCTTCAACTCGTCGAATTATTTTAAGAGTTGTATCAACACCTACATCAGATGTAATAAGTATCTCTTCGAGATTATCAAGAACATCATCGTCGACTTTAGATTTTCCTACAACAGCACGTTGCAGCTTACCAAAAAAACTTTCTTTGGTTTTGCTAAGTCCCTTATCAAGACTTTCTTTCTTTTTTGATGTAAAACTTCCGAAAATACCCATAGCTTATAAATATTTAGCGCAATATAGCGAGAGAAAATTAAAAAATGTGTAGTAAAAAGTATGAAAATGCCACAAACAAAAAAAGCTTTTACCTATTGGGGCAAAAGCTCTCTATATAATAATTTTATAGATCTTACTTTTTAAAGTAACTTTGTACATCATCGTTAGGCACTACACTTTCTTCGAAAGTATATGCTCCGGTTTTTTCAGATTTTACCATTTTAATTACTTTGGCGTGACCTTTACCGGCTCCTTTTTGTAATGTTGCAACTGCTTTTTTTGCCATAACTCAATTATTTTATCTCTTTATGAACTGTAACCCTTTTTAAAACCGGGTTATATTTTTTCAATTCCAGACGATCAGGAGTATTTTTACGGTTTTTAGTAGTAATGTACCTCGATGTTCCGGGTACTCCGCTCTCTTTGTGCTCTGTGCACTCAAGAATTACCTGAATTCTGTTACCTTTTGCTTTCTTAGCCATTGCTATTCGTTTTTAGATTTTCGCAACTAAACCTTTTTCTTTTGCTGTTTTTAATGCTGCATTAAGCCCAATTTTATTAATTGTACGAATACCTGCAGCCGAAACTTTTAAAGTTACCCATCGATCTTCTTCAGGGAAATAAAATTTCTTTTTAAACAAGTTGGGATAGAATCTACGTTTAGTTCTACGTTTTGAGTGCGAAACATTGTTTCCCACCATTACCTTTTTTCCGGTTATTTGACAAATTTGTGACATGTCTTTATTTTTTACTCGAACACTTTTTTCAAACAGAGCGCAAAATAAACACTTTTAAATTGCATTTACAAATAAATACATCAATATTTTATGTAGAATTTTACTCTACTTTGAGCAAATGATTTATTTTAGCACTATGCAAAACAAAACAAAAAAATATTATCCAACAATACTTGAAGCAGTACATTTGTTGGTATTATATATTTTTCTACAATCGCTTATTGATTTTCCATTGGCATTGTACGATTATCACTACGATACAAACTGGCTAAACAATGTATGGATCGGATCCCTTGCAAATTTTTCGATCACTGCGTTTATATTTATATTTGGTTACCGCAAAGCACACGCTCCGTTTAAACAGGTTTTTGCCATAAAATCGTTTAACCCTTTAATTCTCATTGCAATACTTTTTATTTTACCGGCTATGCAGTATTTAGTTGGTTTTATTAACATTAAAATTTTACAAATTTTACCTGCTCCCACGTGGTTTTGGGATCTTTTTGAACAAATACTCGACAACCATTTTGGATATTGGGGATCATTTGCCAAACTGGTAATTATTGCTCCAATTGTTGAAGAGGTTCTGTTTAGGGGAATTATTATGCACGGACTGATGCGTAATTATAAAAGCTGGCTTGCTATTTTGCTTTCGGGGATATTGTTTTCGGCATTTCACTTAAACCCCTGGCAAATGAGCTATACTTTCTTTTTAGGCATTTTGCTGGGTTGGCTTGTGGTTCGTACGCGTTCGCTTCCTCTGGCAATACTTGTTCACTCGTTAAATAATTTTATAGTATTGTTTTCGATTACACAACACAATACAGTTTCGGAACTTGCAATTTCGTTAATGCCTCAACAAAAACTTATACTTATAAGCACTTACTCGCTCGCTATCGGAATTTTACTTATTGTTGCAATTACATTAAAAAATAAAAAGCAATTTGATACTTTTGTAAAGTTTGAAAAAAAGAAAAACCGATGATAAAACTCTGGCTTGCATTATTTTATTTTATTACTCCTTTATTGTTGCTGTATATTTGCCACATTTCAAAAACACTTAAAAAAATTGGTGCAGTTGTAATGGCTTACATTATAGGTATTGTGGCCGGAAACGCAGGAATTTTTCCGCGCAGCAGCCAGGCTTTTCACAAAATTCTCGAAGGCAAAGCATCTATCCCCGAAAGTGAAGCTCAAAAACTACTCTCTGAAAACCTTATTCAACAAAGCGATATTATTGTAAATCAAATTGGAGCTACACAAGACCTGATAATGACCATTGTTATACCATTATCGATTCCACTCTTGCTTTTTTCGCTTGATTTGCGCAACTCATTAAAGACACTTAAAACCGGAATTGCGTCACTTTTTATCGCAATTTTCTCATTACTGATTAGTGTGTTTATTGGCCATTTACTTTTCCATAATTCAATCCCCGAATCGTGGAAAATATCGGGAATGATGGTTGGTCTTTATACCGGAGGAACTCCCAACTTAGCAGCTCTGGCAGCAGCACTCGATGTTCAGCCGAACATGTTTATTCTCACACATACTTACGATTTAATTATTGGGGTTTTACTCTTGTTTTTTTTCATTACTGTAGGCCAAAAATTATTCAATAAAATACTGCCTCATTTCAACAAACATAAACATGACAAAAAAACTATCGACATAATAAAAGAAAGCCGGGCACCCGACAATTTAATTGATTTATTTAAACGCAAAACCATAAAACCACTGCTTATTGCCCTGGGGATATCAATAGTGATTTTTGCCATAGGAGGAGCATTTAGCCTCTTATTTCAAAGCCAGTATCAAATGCTCATAGTAATACTTACAATTACAACGCTTGGCCTTGCCGTAAGCCTTATTCCGTCAATCAACCGCATAAATAAAACCTTCGAACTGGGTATGTATTTTATTTTAGTTTTTTGCTTAACTGTAGCATCAATGGCCAATTTGCATACAATATTTCAGATTGAATTTATGAACCTGTTTTTGTATATACTCATTGCTGTTTTTGGATCAATGGTAATTCATGTTATTCTTTCGGCAATTTTTAAAATAGATACAGATACCACTATAATTACTATTACAGCTCTATCAACATCACCCCCTTTTGTTCCGGTAGTTGCAGGTGCGCTCAAAAACAAAAATATAATAATACTAGGTATTACAATAGGAGTAATTGGTTATGCAATAGGCAATTATTTAGGCGTAGCAATTGCATTTATGCTAAAATAGAGTTTGAAAATCACTCATCAATCATCAATCTCTTCGTACTCGGCATCAATAATTCCGGAATCGCCGGACTTATTATTTTTCTGAAACTTGCGCATTTTTATCGACCAGTATATTTCTCCTGCTCCGTACAGAGTAATAACAACTCCAAAAAATATTAAAATAGTTTGTGCACTTTCAAAAGGCTTGGTCATAAGTACTATACCCGAGAGAAAAGCAATTACTGAAATTATTGTAAGCAACCATGAAAAACCAACAACACCACGCCCGGCAATTATGTTAATTATATGCGAAAGCCCCGCCATTAAAAGGATAAACCCTATCACAAAAATAAACACACTTACAAGCATAGCAGGAAAAAGAACCAAAATGCCACCAATAATCACACTCACAGCTCCCCTGGGCACCAAACTTAAACCTCGTGATTGCTGACTACGAAACTGAACCATCAACAAAGCCACAACACCATCGGCAATAAGCAATACACCCAAAATGCGCATAACTGCTTCCATTGATAAATCAGGAACGATGATTATAACTAAACCGGTAATTATTGCTATAACTCCGCGTAGTAACATGCGGTTTGTATTTGCTGCTTTGACTTTAAACATATCGTCAGTATTTTAATTTTTATTTAAAATTATAGATATTTTGTGACAATTCAATACACACAACACAAACAATGCACATTGAAACAAGAAAATTGATACAATTCACAAAGTTTACGTGTTTTTTAATTACTACATACAAACGAATTATTATTTTTGCTGATTCACGATACAGTTATCAATCTTATAAACAAAATAATAATGCTCAAGAATAAAAAAATCATTACCATAATATCGGCATTTATCATAGGTGGTTTTATACTTTTAGGTGCAGGAAATGCCGACAACAAGAATTTTGAAATTGCAAAAAACCTCGATATTTATTACTCGTTATTCAGAGAACTCAATACATTTTATGTTGATGAAATTGATGCGAATAAACTTGTAAAAAAGAGCATCGACGAAATGCTGAGTTCACTCGACCCGTATACAAATTATATCCCCGAGAGCGATATTGAGGATTTACGATTTATGACAACCGGTGAATACGGAGGAATTGGTGCTCTGATTTCGAAACATGGAGATAAAATTGTTATTTCGGAACCTTACGAAGGATTTCCGGCGCACAAATCGGGCTTAATGGCCGGTGATATTTTTCTTGAAGTTGCAGGTCAAAGCACAAAAAACATGAATACCGAAGATGTAAGCAACCTCTTAAAAGGATCGGCCGGACAAAGTGTTAAAGTAAAAATTGAAAGACATGGCGAAAAGAAGCCTCTTGAAATTGAAATTGTTCGCGAAAAAATATCAATTGATCCTATTCCATATTACGGAATGCTCGACAACAATACAGGCTACATACGCCTTACAAACTTTACTCGTGACTGCTCCGAAAAAGTAAAAAAAGCAATGCTCGAATTAAAAGACGAACACAACGCCGAAAAACTTATCCTCGACCTTAGAGGCAATCCCGGAGGACTTTTAGTTGAATCGGTTAATCTGTGCAATTTATTTATAAGCAAAGATCAGGAAGTGGTAAGCACCCGCGGAAAAGTATCGCAATGGGACAAAACATACAAAACCAGCGGTATACCTGTTGACACTACAATGCATATTGCAGTTTTGGTTGGAAGAGGATCGGCATCGGCTTCTGAAATTGTTGCCGGAACGATACAAGACCTCGATCGGGGAGTTATTATTGGAAATCGAACATTTGGAAAAGGTTTGGTACAAACTACACGCGACCTTAGCTACAATGCTAAACTCAAAGTTACTACAGCTAAATACTATATCCCCAGCGGACGGTGTATCCAAGCTCTTGATTATACACACCGTAACGAAGATGGTAGTGTTGGACATGTTCCCGATTCTTTGATATCGGAATTTGAAACCCGCAACGGCCGTAAAGTGTATGATGGTGGTGGAATTAACCCCGATATTACTGTCGAAAACGAAACGTTAAGCAATTTGTCGATAAACCTGATTACTCAGTTCAAAATTTTTGATTTTGCAACCAAGTTTAAAGCCGAAAACAAATCAATTCCCGAAGTCGAAAACTTCGATATTACTGACGAAATTTATAACGATTTTATTTTTTATGTCGAAAATTCTGATTTTACATACAGTTCCGAGACTCAAAAAATTCTCGAAAAATTAAAAAAGCAAGCCGAAGAGGAAAAATATCTTGAATTGGCCAAAGAGCAGTTCACTGCACTCGAAAACAGCCTGAATCTTGATCTTGACAGAGATTTGGAACTTTTCAGAAACGAAATTTCTACTTTACTTAAAAGCGAGTTAATATCGCGGTATTATTTTCAAAAAGGCAGCACTAAAGCTTCATTAGACGATGATCCTACAATAAAAAAGGCACTTGAAGTTTTAAATACTCCCGACAAATACAACAATATACTTAAGGCTCAAAAAAACTAGTATCCCTAGACAATAAAAACAAGTATAATAAAAGTATCGACAGATTTCATTATTATTTTTAAATTTGTTGTAAAGACTGTGCAGGCAATCATTTCTTTTTTATAACAATTGCTTAGTATAGTTTTATCAGTATTGGCAACGATACTACACTTTTATCAATAAAACTCACGTACAATGAAAGCAAAAATTGTCATAGCACTTATAGTTTTAAGCACTGCACTGTGTACCCAAAATGCCCATGCACAAAAAAAATTACGCGGTAACCGCAACGTAGTAAAAGAACTTCGTATTACTGAACCATTTAACGGAATTGAAGTCCAAAACGGGCTGACAGTTTATCTTACACAAAACGATACTGCCCAAATATTTATTGAAACTGATGAAAATTTACAGGAGAACATTATAACCAGGGTACAAAACGGAATATTAGTTTGTAGTATATATAAACCAATACGTCGCGCCAAAGAGCTTAACCTGTATATAACCACTCCCGATATTAACAAAATAAAAGCAATCCATGGCTCCGAAGTTATTTGCGACACACTCATCGAAACAAACACTATAGAAATTGAAGCTTTAGACAACGCACTTGTTAAAGCTCAAATTGAAACCGAAGATTTTACCTGCACAATAAAAGATAAATCGGACATAATAATAAAAGGTAAAAGTTCAAATTTTGAATGTGAAGCATCAAACAATGCTCGTTTAAATGCACAATATTTTCGTACCCAAAATGCAACATTTAATGCAACCAATAAATCAAATATCGAAATAATTGTTAGCAACGAAATTACAATTACAGCAACCAACAAAAGTGCTGTTACCTATTTTGGCAAGCCCAAACCAATAAACATTTATCAATCGGGGGGCAGCAAGGTAAAACAACGAAGGTTACGATAAATACACTATACACAAAAAAACCTCCAGGGTTTTTGTGCCCACTCCCCGGCGTAATCAACGCCAATTCGTGTTGATGTTTTGTATTGCACACACTTTCCATCGTCTTCTACCCACAACGCGTCCGAATCAAGCACACTTTTCCCGTTAAATGTTTTATTGAGCTGTAATTCGCGTCCAACTCTGCCGGGACCGTTAATTCCCTCTATCGAGCGGATAAGAACAGCAGCGGGATAATCAATCTCAGAAGTAACAAAATTCAGCAACCAATACATTCCGTAAATCAAATACACATATATTAATCCCGGCTCGCCAAACATTGTTTCTGTACGTTTAGTACGTCCTTTGCTGGCATGGCAAGCTAAATCGGAAGTCCCGCAATATGCTTCGGTTTCGGTAATTCGGTAACGCTTTATTTCTCCGTTGTCGAATTGTCGCACAAGAATTTTGCCCAACAAACCGGGAGCAACATCGAGAGCATTGCGGGCAAAAAAAGCGGCATTAAGCCGCTGGGTATTTTTTTTATTGTGTGTACTCATCATTAATAATCAACTCTTCCTTCAAATAGTTTCCACTTATCGAAAGGACTCTCACGTTTTGGATGTGGTATTTCAATAAAACGAATTTTTCGTTTTTCAATTTCCAGTTTAATTTCATCGTAAATAAAAGCATCATCGAACCCTGCCCGGGCGGCATGATTATGATTTGCTGCAAAATATACACAATCGAGCCTTGCCCAGTATATAGCTGAAAAACACATAGGACAAGGCTCACACGAAGCATATATTTCACATCCTTTTAAATCAAAAGTATTAAGCTTTTTACATGCTTCTCGTATGGCCATCATTTCGGCATGAGCAGTAGGGTCGTTATTTGCCGAAACGCGATTTGTGCCTTCAGCAATAATTGTATCGTTTTTTACAATAACAGCACCAAAGGGGCCACCATTATTCTCGACATTTTGCACTGCAAGCTCAATAGCTCTTTGCATAAAACGGTTATTTTCCATACAACAACGACCCTAAGTTTTCGAAACGTTCACTATAATCATCCATCGACATTTTAATCACAGCCTGAGCCTCCTCGGCTCCGTATGTATCGGGTATTTCGGCAATAGTTGCAGTTCCCGGTAAATCTTTATACGTTAAAAAATAATGTTTTAGCCTTTTCACAACAATTTCGGGCAATTCCGACACATCTTTGTATTTTCCGTATACTACATCATTACGCATTACAGCAATAATTTTATCATCGGCTTCTTTTCCGTCAATCATTCTAAATCCACCAATTGGAATTGCATCAATTAAAATATCGCCGTGTGCAATCGTTTTTTCAGTTAAAACACAAATATCAATTGGATCACCATCACCAATTATTCCTTTTCGGCCGGTTTTTTGCGAACAAAAATCCCCTACTCTGTTTCCACAAAATGTTTGAGGCACAAACCCGTACAAAGCAGGCAAAAGGCTCGAATACTTTTGCGGCCGGTCAAGTTTCAAATATCCGCTTTCTTTGTCAATCTCGTATTTCACGGTATCGGTCGATACCATTTCGATAAATGCTACCAATGTTGACGGTGCTTCACTGCCAATATATACTCCATGCCACGGATGCGATTTATATCGCAACCCCATAAGCCGACCAATAGGATCGGAAAGTTTATCTGCCATTATTGTTTTATTTATATTTAAATGTATACAAATATACATTTTACAGAATATTGCTCACAGCAATTATTCCCTAAAAAATTAAAAACTGTTTCGAAATACAACAAGAAGTTAATATTAAGTTTATTTTAGGTAAATAATTACGTAAAACTGACAGCATTTTTCAGTTCAAAAATAATTTTTGTCATATTTGCCAATCAAGTATCAACTTTAAGGAAAAATAATAATAACGAAAACATTTAAACCCATAGATTTATGAAAGTTTTCAAATTTGGCGGCACATCTGTAGGATCGCCTGAAAATATGCGTTCGGTAATGAATATTATTACCGATGGAGAACCAAAAATTGTTGTATTATCTGCCATGTCGGGCACTACCAACACACTGGTTGAAATTAGCGATTTTTTATACAAAGATTTAAAAGATGATGCACGAAGAGTAATTAGCGAACTAAAAGATAAATACATAAAAGTTGTAAATGAGCTTTATGAAAGCGAAGAATACAAAACCAAAGGTCTCGAAATAATTGAAACACATTTTGCAAAGCTCAATGAGCAAACCGAAGGTGAATTTGGTGCAACAATGGAACAAGTAATTTTAGCTCAGGGCGAATTAATTTCGACAACACTGGTTACCTATTTGCTTAACGAAAACGGACATAAAGCCGTATTGCTGCCTTCGCTTGAATTTATGCGCATTAATGCCGATAAGCAAGCCGATCTGAAAGAAATTAAAGCACGCATTAAACCGGTTCTTGAGGTAACAAAAAGCGAAATTTACATTACACAAGGTTTTATTTGCCGCAATATATACGACGATATAGACAACCTCCAGCGAGGCGGAAGCGATTACACAGCAACACTTATTGGTGCAGCAATTGATGCCGAAGAAGTGCAAATATGGACAGATATTGATGGATTTCATAACAACGATCCCCGTTACGTAGACAATACAACACGCATCGATAATCTTTTATTTTCGGAAGCAGCCGAGTTAGCATATTTTGGTGCAAAAATTTTACACCCACTAACAATTTTACCTGCTCAGGAATCAAATATCCCCGTACGCCTTAAAAACACTCTCGATCCGGCAGCTCCGGGAACTCTCATTTCAAACGACAAAACAATCTCAGGATTAAAAGCAGTTGCGGCAAAAGACGGAATTACTGCAATTAAAATCCGTTCAGACAGAATGCTTATGGCCTACGGTTTTTTAAGGGCTGTTTTTGGAATTTTTGAAAAATACAAAACATCAATCGATATGATTACTACTTCGGAGGTAGCCGTTTCGTTAACTATCGATAACGACAAGTTTCTTGACGAGATTTTAACAGAACTTGAAGAGTTTGGCGATACCGAAGTAGACAAAAAACAAACAATTGTTTGTGTTGTTGGCGATATGGCTTCGGAAGAAAAAGTTTTTGCTAAAAACATTTTTGATGCTCTCGAAGGAATTCCGGTTCGAATGATTTCATACGGTGGCAGCCAGCATAATGTTTCAATTCTAATACCAGAAAAATTCAATAAAGAAACATTGCAAAAATTAAGCACCAACCTGTTTAACAACAATTAAAAAAGTTAACAAACACAATACAAATCCCTCTTATGCAAGCAATTGCCAAGAGGGATTTTTCTTTTAACATTACATCATAATATTTTAATGCACAACAAAATATTAAGGTAATTCACAACAATAAAAATCATCTTAATACAAACTCCACACAAACACATCAAAAGCGAAAAATATCATGCAAAAAAATTGATGACATTTTACCTCAAAAACATATATTTATTTATCAAGCAGATATTTTTAGTATTTTGTTGATATTTTTTTTCGATATTTGAACCACACAAGGATATACTGTGGCAAAAAAAAGATGTGATTTATTGAATAGCTAATGTAAACGGGATTTTGTATTTTTACAACAAACTCCAAGGCATTGAAAATCCATATTTTAATAAGATATTAATGCTTTTTACAGAAAATAAAGCCTTAAACTTCAATAAAATTGTATTTTAGTGAAAGTTATTTATACTGCAAGATTAAAAACGATATATAATGACAGATTCGATTAATCAATTAAGGGTAAGTTTTGTTGAAGAAACCCGTGATTTAATAAACGAGCTCGAAGACATTCTGCTGTCTCTGGAATCAGACTCGGTTGATAACGAAATAATTGACCAAATATTCAGAAGCATACACACCATTAAAGGTAGTGGAGGAATGCTTGGATTTGAAAAAGTACTTGCAGTTACTCACGATTTAGAAGATATATACGACAAAGTAAGAGCAGGCGATTTAAAATTTACTGAACAACTGAAAGATATTTCGCTCGACACTATCGACATATTAAAAACGCTGCTTGCAACCGATGAAAATATTAATGAAAACGATCATATAAAATTTACCAATTTATGTGAAAGAATCAGCAATTTTGAAGCAACAGGCAATACTTCTGCTTCAACTGAAAAATCGGACAAAGCATATACCCAAAAAGCCCAAAAGCAAAACACATTTACTATTGAGATTTCGCCTGCAAACGGAAATTTCAAAGAACTTTCACATCCTGCCATTTTGGTAAAAGAATTAAGCTTGCTTGGCAAAAGCATTGCATTTGCAAAAAGCGGTAATCAAATAAAAACTGATGATTTTGAGAAAGTAAACAAAAGTTCTCAGTGGATTATAATACTCTCAACCAACAAACCACAAGAAGTTATTCAGGATATTTTTGCATGGGTAGACAACGACTTAGGCCTAAACATTCAACACCTTTGCGAAGGAAATCTTTTAGAAATTGAGAAAGCGTATACTGAAATAAAAAACTTTGAAGAAACCATTTTTGATTCGGGAATAGCAGCAATTGAAAAATTGATTGAAAAATACACCCCCGAACTTGAAAAACAAGCACCCAAAGAAACCGACACTCAACAACAAGAAAACAAAAGCACAGATAAACAATCGTCAAAAAGCTCGTTAAACAGCATACGTGTAGCAACCGAAAAAATTGACAAACTCATGAACCTTGTAAGTGAAATGGTTACTTTACAGGCTCGCTTAAACCTTGCTGCTCACGAAATAGGAAACGACGAACTCATTGCAGTTGCCGAAAAATACGGAACATTTTCGAAACAACTTCGCGATAATGCTTTTACAATTTCACTTGTACCCTTTGGCGTAACCATTACACGCTACAAACGCATGGTACACGACTTATGCGAACAATTAAATAAAAAAATTAATTTTATTACCGATGGTGAAGATACAGTGCTCGATAAAAAAATTATCGAAAAACTGTCCGATCCGATTATGCATATTTTGCGTAACTCAATTGACCACGGAATTGAATCGCCCGAAGAACGAAAAAAGAACAACAAAGACCTTGTGGGTGAAATTCAGATGAATATATTCCACAAAAGCAATAATGTAATTATAAAAATAATTGACGATGGTAAAGGAGTAGACCTTGAACGAACAAGAGAAATTGCTCTTCAGAAAAAAATAATTACCCCCGATCAAAACCCGTCGGAGAGTGAATTGATCAGTTACTTATTTTTGCCCGGATTTTCATCTGCAAAAAAAATATCCAATGTTTCGGGCCGCGGAGTCGGACTCGATGTTGTGAAAAAAAACATATCAGAAATTCGAGGAACCATCGAAATTGACACAATAAAAGGCAAAGGAACAACATTTACAATAAAACTACCGCTAACCCTCTCAATTATTGATGGTTTGCAAGTAAAAATTGAAAACCGCGATTTTATTATACCGCTGGTACAGGTTGACAAAATTATTAGCCTTACCGAATTAAAGCAAGACACTGAAATTAGCCAGGTAATTGAAATTGATGGCATTCCGGTTCCATATTTCGACTTACGTTCTGATTTCGAAATTGAAGGGCAGCCTCCTCAACGACGCGAAATGGTTATCGTATCGTACGAAAACGAAAAAGTTGCACTCATTGTTGATTATGTTGTAGGCGAAAATCAAACCGTGCTCAAACCCTTGGGGCAACACTACAAAAACCAGGATTTCCTCTCGGGAGGAACCATTTTAGGAGACGGATCGGTTGCCCTGGTTCTTGATGTAAACAGAATAGTAACAGTATTTTCAAAAAAATAAAAACTATAGAATATGAATGAGGTTTACGAAACTTATCTGACATTTACTCTTGGTAAAGAAAACTTCGCAATTAATGTCGACCATGTAGAAAAAATACTGGAACCACAAACAGTTACCGAGGTCCCAAAAGCCCCCGAATATATGCTTGGTGTATTTAATTTACGGGGCGAAGTAATCCCTCTGGTTGATACTCGTGTAAAATTCGGAATGACAAAAACCGTTATCGAAGCAACTACTTGTATTTTAGTAATTACAATACAAACCGAAAACGAAAGCTTAAAACTGGGTGCTTTAGTCGACGGTGTTAAAGAGGTAATTCAATACAACACAGCCGAAATTATTGGTCTGCCAACAGTTGGAAAACAAAATAAAACCGAATTTTTAAAAGGCGTACTTAAAGTAAACGAGCAATTTATTATGCTGCTCAACGCCGATAAAATTTTCTCGGTTGACGAAATAATTGAACTAAAAGTTGAGAATTTTGATTTAGAATAAAATCAAAAGATATCAAGCAAATCATTAATTACAAGCCATGGAGTTTCAACCTGCAGGAAAGACCAATATGACAGCTTCAGCCATAAACTATGCCGAAACGGCAAATATTTACAGCCAAAAACTCGAAGAGCCGGAATTTAAGCTTATCCAAAAATTCATGCTCAATAACCTTGGCATAAAATTGAGCCCTATCAAAATAGTTATGGTAAACTCAAGGCTGATAAAAAGGCTTAAAGCATCGGGGATTCACAATTTTCCCGAATACATAAAATACGCTTTATCGCCCGAAGGAAAACGTAGCGGAGAACAACAATCGATGATTGATGAACTCACAACCCATAAAACCGAGTTTTTTCGGGAATCGAGCCACTACGACATATTGCGCGATCTGGTTTTACCTGAATTTACTGCAAACCGAAACTCATTTTTCAAAATTTGGAGTGCCGGATGCTCAACCGGCGAAGAACCATACACCATGGCAATGCTTCTGCATCAATATCAACAACAACACCCGGGTTTTGAATTTTCAATTCATGCATCGGATGTAAGCGAAGCTGTTGTTAATAAAGCAAAACGTGCAATATATTCGAAACAAATAGTAAAAGACATTGATCCTGCCTTATTAAAAAACTATTTTACAACAATAAAGGAAGGCAAAGAAGAAGAATATCAAATTGTTAAAACTTTACGCGATAAAATTAATTTTGCTGTACTAAACCTTATGGGGCTTTATAGTTTTCCAAACGATTCGCTCGATGTAATTTTTTGTCGTAATACCCTCATTTATTTCGACGATAAATCAAAACGCGATGTTGTTTCGAAACTCATAAACAAATTAAAACCCGGAGGATACATCTTTGTTGGTCTTTCGGAAACAATTTCACAGTATTCGAAAGCAATTAAACAGGTTAGCCCCAGTGCATACAAAAAATAGGATGAACAAATGGATAAGAAACAATTAAAAGTTTTACTCATTGAGAGTCAGCAAGCCATTGCAACTCAAATTAAAAAAGAGTTAGAAACACACGGCTTTAAAGTATCGGTATCGGTAAACACCGAAACCGGTTTGCTAAGAGCAAATGCTTATCAGTTCGATTTTTTTATTGTAAATGGTGGAACTCAAAGCCCTAAAGGAGTCGATTTTGCTAAACAAATACTGAGTAACGAACAATATGCCAATGCACCTTTTCTCTTTATTATAAATCCAAAAGTAAAAATCGATACCAGGCTTCAAAATTTTAACCATCATTTTGATATCCTTCGGTTACCATTCGATTCAACCGAATTCAGAATACGATATACACGCCTTTTAAATCAAAAAACTCCTGAAACATCGCCAAACCAAGATAACCAAAAAACAAAAAATGAACAGCCTCTGTCAAAATCAAACAAAGTATTACTTGTTGAAGACAACCCATTAAACCAAAAAGTTGTAGGCATGTTTATTGCCAAACTTGGCTTTGAATACGATGTCGCTTCAAACGGACAAATGGCTGTTGACCTGAGCGAGAAAGAAGACTATAAGTATATACTCATGGATATTTATATGCCCGGTATGGATGGACCCGAAGCAACTATTAAAATTCGTGCAAACGAACACAATAAAACACACCGTTCAAAGATTATTGCAATCACGGCAAACGAATCACAAGAAAGCGTTAAACGCTGCTATGACAGTGGAATGGACGATTATCTGGTAAAACCATTTACTCTCGACATATTAAAAGAAAAGTTAGTTTAGCAATTAGGGGATTTGGATAAGATAAAATATTTAAAACAAGGAGAATTAGCCATAGTATCGGGCGACACCAAAGTTTTTACAATACTTGGTTCGTGTGTTGCTGTTGTACTGTGGGACGAACACTCGGGCATTGGCGGAGTTAACCACTATTTATTGCCAACGTGGAACAATAAAGGTGCTCCCGATGTTCGGTATGGAGATGTTGCCATTACCGAACTGCACGATAAAACAATCCTCTCGGGTGCAGTTAAAAGCAGGCTTGTTGCAAAAATATACGGCGGTGCGAGTTTGCTAAACCTGCACAATGCAAGTTTTAATATAGGACAACGAAATATTGATATTGCAAAAACAAAATTAAAAGAATTACACATACCTGTCATCGAAGAAACAACAGGAGGGAATTCAGGACGTAAAATTCTTTTCGACCCCACAAGCGGGTTTGTAAAGGTTGATATGATAAAGAATATAAATTTTTAGAGGGAGTTATTGATGGTACCTGTAAATAAAAAAATAAAAGTATTAGTAGTCGACGATTCTGTGATTTTCAGAAGAGTAATGGCTAACGCAATTGAATCGGACATTGAACTCGACCTTATTGGAACGGCAACCGATCCGTTAAATGCTGTTGATATAATCGAGAAAAAAATGCCCGACGTTATCACTCTCGATATTGAAATGCCACACATGGATGGCCTTACGTTTCTTGATCGATTGATGAAACAACATCCTATTCCGGTAATTATGGTATCGAGTATTACACAGGGAAATAAAGAAATTTGCCTCGATGCCTTTAATAAAGGTGCAATTGATATTATTCATAAACCGGGGAAACTCAAATCAAACGAAAATTTGTTTGATTTTTATGCTTTTGTTTGCGAAAAAATTAAAGGTGCGGCGCAAGCAAACATGCGACAAAAACAAAAACAAATTGTTGATCTATCATCAATAAAACAAATAACGCAGCAAACCCCTGACATAACTAAAACCAACGAAATTATTGCAATTGGAGCTTCGGCGGGAGGAACTACCGCAATTGAATATATTTTACGTCGCTTACCCGCCAATATCCCCGGTATTGTAATAACTCAACATATGCCGGCCGGTTTTACAAAACTCTTTGCCAACAGACTCAACAGTATTTGCGAACCCGAAGTAAAAGAAGCCGAAGATGGCGATCGGCTTTATCAGGGACGTGTGCTTGTTGCTGCCGGAGGTTTCCAGATGGAACTTGCCGGCACAGCCGGAAACTATCGCGTTCATGTTACCGACAGCGAACCGGTTAACCGACACAAACCATCGGTTGATGTTCTTTTTAACTCGGTTGCACGTGTTGCAAAAGCCAATGCAACGGGTATTATTCTTACCGGCATGGGAGCCGATGGTGCTAAAGGTTTACTGGCAATGAAAGAAGCCGGAGCCTACACTGTAACACAAGATAAAGATTCATCAATTGTTTACGGAATGCCCTATCAGGCTTTTTTACTCAATGCGCACAAAATTGAACTTTCACTGTCGAAAGTACCCGATTTTATTATCGATCGATTTAAAAAATAAGCCCTGCCAAATATCAGCTCATTTCAAACATTTTTTTGCTACTTTATGTGAAACAAAAAAATGTTGATTATGTACGGCAAAATAAAATCCGATTTAAGCAATACGCTTAATCAATTAAAAAACGAAGGCTTATACAAAACCGAGCGAATTATTACCTCGGCCCAAGGTGCATCAATAAAAGTTAACCAAAAAGAAGTACTGAATTTTTGCTCAAACAATTATTTAGGGCTTGCAAATCATCCTCTGGTTATAAAAGCAGCACAAAAAGCCATTGAGCAATGGGGATTTGGATTATCGAGTGTGCGATTTATTTGCGGAACTCAACAAATTCATAAACAACTCGAAGATAAAATTTCACAGTTTTTAGGCACCGACGATACAATATTGTATTGTGCTGCTTTTGATGCTAACGGTGGCCTTTTTGAACCTTTACTTGACGAACACTGCGCAATAATATCAGACGAACTAAACCATGCATCTATAATTGACGGAGTAAGGCTTTGCAAAGCAAAGCGTTTTCGGTACATTCACTCAAACATGAACGACCTTGAGCAACAATTAATCGCAGCAAAAAATTCTAAATATAAGCTTATTGTTACCGATGGCGTTTTTTCAATGGACGGCGATATTGCCAAACTTAACCAAATTTGTGATTTAGCCGATATATACAATGCCCTGGTAATGGTTGACGACAGCCATGCAAGCGGATACATTGGCTCCAACGGACGAGGCACACACGAGTTATGCAACGTTATGAACCGTGTTGATATAATTACTTCAACCTTAGGAAAAGCACTTGGAGGAGGCAATGGCGGATTTACTTCGGGACGTAAAGAAATTATTGAAATGTTACGCCAACGCTCACGCCCTTACTTGTTTTCAAACACTTTATCGCCGGCAACTGTTGGTGCAAGCTTAAAAGTTTTCGAAATACTTGAACAATCGGGCGAATTGAGAAATAAAACAATGCAAAATGCCGTCCTTTTTCGTAATAAAATGAAGGCTGCTAATTTCGATTTAGTCGATGGTAACACTGCAATTGTTCCGGTTATGCTGTACAATGCTCCCCTGGCCGTTGAATTTGCCGACAAACTGCTCGACGAAGGAATTTATGTAATCGGTTTTGTATACCCGGTAGTACCTCGCGAAAAAGCACGCATCAGGGTGCAATTATCGGCAGCACATA
>CAZARW010000003.1:23150-51184 GCA_964487645.1 uncultured Prolixibacteraceae bacterium | reverse complement strand
GATATGTCCCGGCCCCAAACAATATTGTTCACGCGCCGACGTTGGGATCGCCTATTTGCGGTCGCAACAATGGTAGCAGGGGGCAATTATCGGCAGCACATACAGTTAACCACATAAACAAAGCTGTTGATGCATTTATTAAAGTTCGGGATCAGTTACAATAAAAGAGTACTGGAGTATAAATTCATTAAAACAAAAATCCATCCCGTAAAGGATGGATTTTATATCTGTTTGTTTGAAAAAAGTTCGATTGTGTGAATAAAATATTATTCGGATACAACTTCAAATTCGAAATCGACAACCACTTCGCGGTGCAATTTAATTTTGGCAGTATGAGTGCCAATTTCTTTTACACCATCTTTACCAATGGTAATGTTTTTACGTTCAATGTTGATCCCCTGCTCTGCAATTGCTTCGGCAAGCTGAATATTGTTAACCGATCCAAAGATTTTACCAGAAGTGCTGGTTTTAGCACCAATCGACACTTTAATATCCTTGAGTTTATCGGCCACAACAAGAGCTTCATCCTTAAGTTTAGCTTCTTTATGAGCACGTTGCTTTGTATTTTCGGCCAATATTTTTTTAGCCGATTCAGTTGCTATTACAGCTATTCCCTGAGGAATAAGATAGTTGCGTGCGTAACCGTCTTTTACAGTTACCATATCGTCCTTAGAGCCAAGGCTCTGTACATCTTGTTTCAGTATAATTTCCATCTGTAAGTCCTCCTTTATTATTTCATCAAATCGGTTACATAAGGCAACAGTGCAATGTGACGGGCACGTTTTACTGCCTGCGAAACTTTACGCTGATACTTTAACGAAGTACCGGTTAAACGGCGAGGTAAAATTTTCCCTTGCTCGTTGAGGAACTTTTTCAAAAATTCGGGATCTTTATAATCCACGTATTTAATTCCATTCTTTTTGAATCTGCAATACTTTTTCTTTTTAATCTCTACCGTTGGTGGAGTTAAGTATCTGATTTCTGATTGATTTGATGCCATAATTATTTCTCCTCTACTTTAGCTTTAATTTTATTACGACGTTTCTCACTGTATTCGGCAGCATATTTATCCAAACGGAATGTTAAAAACCGAATAATACGCTCATCGCGACGATACATAGTTTCAAGTTTTTTCGCAAATGTAGTGTCTGCTTTAAACTCAATTAGCTGATAAAAGCCTGTAGATTTTTTTTGAATTGGATAGGCCAGTTTTTTTAGCCCCCAATTTTCCTGATGAATAATTTCACCACCGTTTTCGGTAATGAAATCACTGATTTTACTCACTACTTCTTTGAATTGTGCATCCGACAAAACAGGCGTAGCAATAAAAACAGTTTCGTACTGATTAACCATACTTGATTTACCTTTTAGTGATTATTAAAATTACTTATTTACCATTCCGCGTAATCGACCGGTAACAAATCGCTTACTTGGATTCAGCAGAATGAGCGCGCAAAAGTAACAATAATTTCTTGTTTATCAAACCCTGAGGGGTTTATTTTACTGCAATAGTTTCAATCTCAATTAAAGCACCCAGCGGAAGTTGATTTACTGAAAAAGCCGCTCGTGCGGGAGGCACTGACGGATAATATTTTGAATAAACCCGGTTCATCTCAGCAAAATGATCCATAGTACTCAAAAAACACGTCGATTTTACTACACTACTAAAAGAATAACCGGCCGCCTGCAATATTGCATTAATATTTTGCATTACCTGTTCGGTTTGCTCTGTAATTCCTCCTTCGACAAGTTTTCCGGTGTGCGGATCGACAGGGATTTGCCCCGAAATATACAGTGTGCCATTTGCCTCAATTGCCTGGCTATACGGCCCAATGGCTGCAGGAGCCTGCTGTGTTTTAATTTCTCGTTTCATTTTTTATGTTTTTAATTAATCCGGCTAATCCCTAAAGTTTGCTTAAGAATTTAACATTAAGTAACTGGTAGTATAAACCTCTGTTTTTATCTGAAATCACGTTCGGTTTTATTCACTTTCAAGTCTTTTAACATCGAAGCGTTTGCACGCAATGTAAATGTATAGTATGGACGGGTACTAACCGGCGAAAAATCAAAAGACATTGTCCAACAGTGCAAATCACGAATAATTCCAATGTTTGTATGCGTCATTTTCATTGCCACAAAATCGAAACCGGTCGAAAAATTTGTTTTCCATTTTGGAGTTAAATCAAGGCTGCCATTTACCGAAAGAGACTGAACCCATCGCGGAACACCATTGTAATTGTTGTAACTAAGTGAATAGTTTGCACTCACCCTCCATGGCATACTTGTTGAAACAAATGCAGCTGGAATCTCGTCAGTATCTTCAGTATCCTCTCCCATTAACTTTCGTCTTTCGTCAATAGCTTTTTGTAATTTATCGGAACTGTAATTCAGGCCAAAACTTGTACTTAAACGGGTAATTCGTCCAAGTTTCGCTATTCCTTGCGATTTTTCCCACATAAACTTATCGTATTTTTTCCCTCTTTCATCGAGAGCATACGGATCGAGTTCTCCATTTATATTAATTGTATAACCGGCAATTTTTGTGCGTGCATTAAGCGAAAAAGGACTTAATTTTAACGAGTCGGCTACAATATTATAGGAGCTGCTAAAACCAAGGTTATCAAAAATTGCTACTTTTTTGAATTTTTCCTGTGTTGTTGTATCGTTTTCGTTAGCCAGTTTCATTTCAATATTGTTATTCAAACTAAAACTTACCGAACCGCTTCGTCCACGCCCGGCCGATCCATACATTGCTCCCTCAAACTTATTATACAGTTGTGTATTCCCTAACGAATCGATTTGCACATAATCGTAATATCCAATAGCCGGGTCACTAAAATCGGGTACATACGAAAAACTGATACTCGGATCCATTTTATGCCGTATTGCCTTAAGTTTCCAATTCGGATTAATCATGTTGTACATTCCGTATATTGTAGTACTTGAGCTGAGCGACACCCTGTAATCGTGATTATGTTTAAATCCGCGTTTATCATCAATATGCACTCTGCCGGATTCCCACACCTCCATACCGGTTTCGTTATCGGTTGTATAATACCCATCAACCCAATACTTTTCGATATGGTTAAAGTACCATCGAGCATTATACGAAAACGATGGAACAACATTAACATAATTGAATAAGCGAAACGAAGGAAAAGTGATTGGCAAGTCGTGTTTTATCCCTTTTTTCCAATCGGTATAAGGAGTTTTAAGCAGCAAATATTCTTTTGTATTTATACTGCTGTTAAATTGCATTCCATACTTAAGTTTTATATCCTCCCAAAATCGTTTAGGCCCTATTCGGTTTTTTTTTCGTAAAGGATATATACTCTTCATTGTAAGATTAAACGATGGCAACGACACCGAAACCATTGAGTCGCGGGTATTTTGCGAAAGATTTAAACCCACCGACGCATTAAAAGGAGTATTCGGAAATATCTTACTAAAACTGGCTCTTGAGGATTTACTGTTTTGCAAAAACCGATCGGCATTTTCGTATTCGTTTTCTTTACTATAACCACTCGTCGACCAATCGATACTTATCGAAAAATTTTGCGTAGGATTTGCTTTAGAGTCCTGATTATGACTCCAGCGTATACTAAAGTTTGGCGATACTTTCTGATTGATACCTTTTTCGCCTGTAACACTTCGCGAATAACTAAAAGCAAAACTCCCATTATATTTATAACGCAGGCGGTACCGGGTACTTGCATTTATTGCCCACTTACCATTTGAATATATATCGCCGGTCATGCGCAAATCGAAATAATCGCTGGCAGCCCAGTAAAAACCACCATCGCGTAAATAAAAACCATAAGTTCGCTCTTCGCCATACGACGGAATAATTACCCCCGACGAATATGTTTTATTGTTTGTTGGAATATAAAAATATGGCAAAAAAGGAAAGTAAATTGGAAAATCCTCAAGTACTAAATAAGCTCTTCCGGTAATAACTGCTTTATTGCGCAACACTTTCCCTTTGGTCATGTTTAAATAAAAGTGCGGATGTTCGGCATCGCAGGTCGAATATTTACCGTGCACCATACAGTAGGTGTCTTTATCAAGCATTTTTGCTTTTTCGCTTCGAACAAGCCCGTCTTGCTGCTCGGTAACAATATTTTCGGCAAAACCTTTTCCGGTTTCAAAGTTATATCGCAGAGTTTCGCTATCAAACGTTTCACTTCCTTCGGTAAATTTTGGAATCCCCTGCAATTTGCCAGTCGAATCGCGGCGGCCCGAAGCAAAAATCTCTTTGCTTGCCATGTTCACAACAATATAATCGGCCTCCAGATTTATGGTTCCATACTTTATAGTAGCACCACCGTATAAATACACAATTTGCTGTCCTTTTTCTAACGACATCGCCATCGAGTCGACCGAATCGTACGATATTGGGCTATCAATTACCGGTTGAGATGTTTCGGTAAGCGAATCGGTTTTTGATATATACTGCTCGGCTTTATGTGCATATTCAACACTATCAGGCACCTGCGAACCGGGTTCGCTCACCGGATTAAAAACCGACACAGAATCATCAACTGCCTGTTCGTTTTGCGAATAAACAACAATGCCCTGTGCAATAAATATCAATACAAGCAATATGTGGTAAAAGTATTTCAAAAGCTGACAAAATTAAGGCTCAAAAATAAATTAAAAAACTGTACCGTTAATAATATTGATAAGCTTTTTAGATTTTGTTTCGATACTAATGAAAAATAATATTTTTGTATAATGAATGTAAAACAATGCTATGGCATACAATATGTACAAATTTGCTTAAAATTACTGTATTGACATTACATATAATGCACACGCTATACAAGCTAAACTCTTTATATACATGATTATTACCAACAAAATGCAAAAAAATGTTAATTAAAAAAGTTTATTCCATCGTACTGATATTTTTTATACCATTTTTTCAGAACACAATAAATGGACAAGAGACACAACTTGAACTAAAAAAAGTTGTTATTGACCCAGGACACGGAGGCAAGGATCCCGGTGCAACTGTTGGCAATATTCGTGAAAAAGACATCGTTCTGGATGTTTCGCTTTTGCTTGGCCAGATTATTAAAAATCAATACCCCGACATCGAAGTTATTTACACCCGCAATACCGACACCTTTGTTCCTCTTTCCGAGAGAGCCGATATTGCGAACAAAAGCAAAGCCGATTTATTTATTTCAATCCATTGCAATTCGTTCCATTCCGACAAAATTTCGGGAGCCGAAACCTTTATTTTAGGAAACCACCGTACCGAAGAAAACTTAAAAATTGCTCAAAAAGAAAATTCAGTAATTTTACTCGAAGACGATTACACATCGCGCTACGAAGGATTTGATCCAAACTCAGCCGAATCATACATTATGTTTTCGCTTATTCAGGATGAGTTTTTGGAACAAAGCAGACAGTTTGCCGATCACCTTCAGCAAAGCTTTGTAAAATCGGCAATGCGCCACGACCGTGGCGTTAAGCAAGCCGGATTTTTAGTTTTACGCCGTACTACTATGCCGTCGGTACTTGTCGAACTTGGCTTTATTAGCAACAAAGCCGACCAGTCGTTTTTGCTCAGCAACAAAGGAAAAACAAAAATGGCAAGCTCAATTGCCAATGCATTTATTTCGTACAAAACAAAAGTTGACGAAAAAAGTGGTGCAAAACTCAACACACAAAAACCAGCTGCCCCGTTAGCCAATAAACAAAACCCTAAAACAAAACAAAAAATATTGCCCGAAATTTTACAGCTTAACTCACAGTTAAGTTCAGATACGTGTTTTGCTATACAAGTTTTGGCAAGCAAAACTGCACTTGATAAAACGAACAATGCTTTAAAAGATAACTTACCTGTTTTTGAACACTACAACGAGGGATGGTACCGATACTATAAAAACATATCGACAAACCTCGACGATTCATATAAAAATCAGGATTCACTAAAAACAATTTTTGACGGAGCTTTTTTAGTAAGATTTATTAATAAAAAAAGAGATAAAGTGATTCGCTATTGAAAGAAAAACACATGTTCAAAAAACATATTTTACAACATGCAGACATAGCACTCCTACATACATTTTACTTTACAAACACCCTGTTTATTTTCAATTTTTTTTCCATGCAATTTTTGCAACCGTTATTGTCTGTTCTGTTAAAAAAATTAATAGTTATTAATCTTTTTTAAGACAGCAGCTTACTCTAAGTTCGATAAAATAAGGTTAAGCAAACAATAAGAGAACATTAAATCCGATTTAAAAAAACGAACAATTACAATATATTTCTTTCTATATATATTGATCTTCTATTTATTTGTAAACATTAAATCAATTCATTATTTTTTTGCGCGTTTTAATCAAGTTAACAAAACATTTTTTGTAAAGGTAAAAAGTATGCTATTCAAACAATTAGCAAAAACAGAAGCTCATACTAAACTGTATAACAATCATTTAAATTATTTTGAGATTGCTCAAAAAAAATTCACACTGAAACACAATGTGTTATTTTAATTTGCAAAAAAACAAATACTTTTTCATTTTTTTTTCAGCATTTTTTTTCACACATTTGTATTGCCTTAAAACAATGTGTGAATATTAATTGTAAACCAAAAAAATTACAATACCCAACATGAATAAAAATCATCACCAAATATGGAACGATTGTCTTTTGATTATTAAAGATAATGTACAGCCAATTAGTTTCCGTACTTGGTTTGAACCTATAAAGCCTATAAAATTAGATGGAGAAGTACTTACAATACAAGTACCGAGTCCGTTCTTTTATGAATACCTAGAAGAGCAATATATAGATATTTTACGAAAGACTCTGCGTAAGGTTATAGGCACTCAAGCAAAACTTGAGTATAATGTAGTAATGAGCGATTATCAGCAAAAAAATTCTGCATTAACAGTTAATTATCCCACAAACAATAATTCAAAATTAAATAATCGTCCTGTTTCGGTTCCTTTTAAAACCGATACAACATCAATAAAAAATCCTTTTGTTATACCAGGTATACAAAAATTACACATCGACCCACAATTAAAAAAAGACAACACTTTTGACAATTTTGTTGAGGGCGAATGCAATCGACTAGCCCGATCGGCCGGATATGCTGTGGCTCAAAACCCGGGGGGTACTGCATTTAATCCACTAATGATTTATGGCGAAAGCGGATTAGGAAAAACACACTTGGCTCATGCAATTGGTATTGAAGTAAAGGAGCGTTTCCCCGACAAAGTAGTATTGTATGTAAATGCAAATAAATTTTACACACAATACTCCGAAGCTACTCTCAAAAACTCGAGAAACGACTTTTTGCATTTTTACCAAATGATTGATGTATTGATTATTGACGATATCCAATTATTGGCTGGTAAAGAAAAAACACAAGAAACGTTGTTTCATATTTTCAACCACTTACACCAACTGGGGAAACAACTTATTCTTACATCCGACAAATCACCAATCGAAATTAAAGGAATTGAACAACGCTTACTGTCACGTTTTAAATGGGGATTAACCACCGATTTACAAACTCCCGACTACGAGACACGGTTAGCAATTCTTAGAAAAAAAACATACAAAGACGGACTATCAATGTCTGACGAAGTGCTCGAATATATTGCACAAAGCATTGACACCAACGTACGCGAGCTCGAAGGTGCCCTTATATCGTTACTGGCACAATCAACACTCAATAAAAAAGCGATTACAGTTGATTTAGCTATTGAACTGATCAATAAAATTGTAAAACAGAGCAAACACGAAATTACAATTGACTATATACAGAAAATTATTTGCGATTATTTCGATATGCCCGTTGATGCCCTTCAATCAAAAACACGTAAACGCGAGATTGTTCAGGCAAGGCAAATTGCAATGTTTTTCTCAAAAACACTAACAAAATCGTCGCTTGCATCAATTGGAGCACAAATAGGACGTAAAGACCACGCAACAGTATTACACGCCTGCAAAACGGTAAACAACCTTATTGATACCGACAAACAATTCAGGCACGATGTTGAAGAGATTGAAAAAAGATTAAAAGTATAACGAGAAACAGGCTCCTAAAAGCCTGTTTTTTTTTAACTCAATCATAATAAAATGATTTTTCTTTGGCTGAGCATTATAAGTTCGAGTGGCATTTATTTGCTTTTTAAGCTGAGCAGTAAAAATAAAGCACGGCTCGAGGGAATAATTATTGTAAATTATTTTTTCGCTGCATTACTTGGCTTTTTAGCGTTTTCAAAAAACAACCCCGTAAACACTATTTTTAATTCACAATGGTTTCCAATAGCTGTTTTTATCGGAATATTATTTGTTGTAATGTTCTATTTAATTGGCGTGTCGACTCACAAAGCAGGCATAAGCATTACAGCCATTGCTACACGTATGTCGATGATTTTTCCGGTTACAGTTTCGATGTTTATCTTTAACGAACAAATTACCGGAACAAAAATTTTTATCATTGCAATAGCATTACTTGCCATACTTATGGCTATTTACAAACCCAACAACAAAAAAATCAAAAGAGCTTATATTGTCTTGCCATTTATTTTGTTTATTGGTTCGGGTACAGCCGATTCGCTTGTAAAAACTGCCGAACATTTATTTATTCCACATTCCCATACAGCCCTTTTTTCATCTACGTTATTTGCCGTATCATTTTTTACATCCTTATTTCTGCTTTTTCGATATAAAAAATCAGAAAAATTAATGGACAAAAAAACATTTGGGATGGGAGTATTGCTGGGATTATGCAATTTTGGCTCTCTGTTTTTTATAATTCTTGCCTTGCAAAAATCAAATATCGACAGTTCGTTTATCTTTAGCATAAACAACCTTGCAATTGTTGTTATATCGCATCTTATCGGATTTTTGTTTTTTAATGAAAAACTTAGCTCAGTCAATAAAATCGGGCTTGCAATATCGTTTATTTGTTTAATTTTATTAACTCAAATTAAATGAAACAAAGCGACACATACAAAACAATACAAAAACCTTCAGAAGGCATATTTAAAGACAAAGGCAGCAAATTTATTGCCTATGCTCTCCCTGTAGTTTCCGAAGAAGAAATAAAAGAGCATCTTACTACAATAAAAAAAAACCACCACAGCGCCCGACACCACTGCTATGCATACAGACTTGGATACAAAGGCGAACAATACAGAATAAACGACGATGGAGAACCATCGGGAACAGCCGGCAAACCCATTTACGGTCAATTACTAAGTTACAACATTACGAACATACTGATTGTAGTTGTGCGCTATTTTGGAGGCACGCTATTGGGGGTAAGTGGACTAATTAATGCATACAAAAAAGCAACAATTGATGTTTTGAACAGTTCAGAAATTGTTGAAAAAACAATTACTGAAAGATTTAAAATTGTTTACGATTACAACCAACAAAGTGTTGTTTCGCGTATTATCAAAGAAAATAATATTGAGGTTGAAAAATCAACATATACAATAAACTGCACACTTTATTTAAGTGTACGGCTTAATAATGCAGAAAAAACATTTAATGAATTTTCGGATATAGAAGGAATAACAATTGACAAACTCACTTAAATACAACACAAATCACAGATTTTAAATCAGAGTATTCCGATATTTTTATAATTTTATATCAGTATGCATATCAAATAAAAACAACACATAAACTTATTCAAGCACAATGCATCGCAAAAGCCTTATTTCAATAACCGATTTCAGCAAAGACGATTACTTACGAATAATGGATCTCGCCGCTGAATTTGAATCAAATCCCAATCAAAACCTCCTTTCGGGCAGAGTAGTTGCTTCGCTGTTTTTTGAGCCATCGACCCGCACAAGGCTAAGTTTCGAAACAGCAATCAATCGATTGGGAGGACGAATTGTCGGTTTTTCCGACTCATCGTCGTCGAGTGTTACTAAGGGCGAGACCCTGCACGACACAATCAGGATGGTTGCCAACTATACCGATTTAATTGTTATGCGGCATCCTCTTGAGGGAAGTGCCCGCTACGCAAGCCAAATTGCCGGAGTGCCTGTTATAAACGCAGGCGATGGTGCAAACCAGCATCCTACCCAAACTCTGCTCGATATGTATTCGATAAAAAAAACACAAGGAAGCCTCGACAACATTAACCTGTTTTTAGTAGGCGACCTAAAATACGGACGCACCGTACACTCACTTTTACAGGCAATGTCGGTATTTAAAAATCCAATTTTTAACTTCATTTCACCACCTGAACTCTCAATGCCAATAGAATACAAACGTTATCTCGATAAAAAAGGCATCCGATATTTTGAACACACTGAATTTACCGACATCATTTCGGAAGCTGACATTATTTATATGACCCGGGTCCAAAAAGAACGTTTTACCGACCCAATGGAATACGAAAAAGTTAAAAATGTATACATCTTAAAAAATAAAATGCTTGGTAATACAAAACCTACAATGAAAATTTTACACCCACTACCCAGGGTAAACGAAATACACCCCGATGTAGATAAAAACCCAAAAGCGTACTATTTTGACCAGGCTCGAAACGGAGTATTTACCCGTCAGGCAATAATTTCACTAATTATGGGATTAAAATAAAACAAACATATCATGGACAAAGCATTGCAAGTAAGTGCCATAAAAGACGGTACTGTAATAGACCACATACCGGCAAACAGATTATTTGATGTAATTAATATTTTGCAACTGTATAAATGTGCCGAAATGATTACGTTTGGTACAAACCTCGACAGCCATCAATTAGGAAAAAAAGCAATTATTAAAGTTGCTAACCGTTTTTTCGAGGGTGAAGAAATTGACAAAATAGCTCTGATTGCTCCAAATGCAAAACTCAATACAATAAAAAACTACGAAGTTGTTGATAAACGGATTGTTGAAATTCCCGAAGAAATTATCAGTATAGCAAAATGCGTAAATCCTAAATGCATTACCAATCACGAATTTATAGTTACGCGGTTTGATGTTGTTGCAACATCGCCCATTGAACTCAGATGTCAATATTGCGAAAAAATTACAACCGAAAAACAAGTACGCATCTGATAACCATGAGCACAAACATCATACAACACATTGATGATCAGATTTATGATTCGCAAAAAACGAATAACGAAAAACTTTTTAGTATTTGTGAATTATTAAAATCGGAAATTGAACATTACGATTGGGTGGGATTTTACAGTCTGAACAAGAACTCAAACACACTTAAGCTTACATGCTATGCCGGCAAAAAAACCGAACATACCGAAATTGCTGTAGGCAAAGGCGTGTGTGGACAGGTAGCACAAAGCAAAAAAACAATGATTGTTCAGGATGTACATTCAATTGATAATTACATTGCATGCAGTATCGATGTACAATCGGAAATTGTTGTCCCAATATTAAATAACGGAAACTTTGTTGCCGAAATTGATATTGACTCACATGCTCATGCTCCGTTTACCGACTACGATAAAAAATTACTCGAAACTATTGCCCAAAAGGTTTTGCATTTATTCTAATAAAAAAGATGCCGCACTCATAAAGAGTACGACATCAATTTATATTTAAAAACACTTACTTTCGTTATCGTATACGATCTATCGATCGAACAAGAGCTTCGTCACGGCCAATAGCCCGTATTGCCAAATAGTTCAGAATTGAAGCAATGAGCGGAAATATCATTGCTATTTTAAAAACATGTACTCCTCCCTCGATTTGTTTCATTGAGCTTGACAGAAAATACCAACTCACCCCCAACAAACCAATAAGCAATATAATGTTGAACATTGCGAACCGCATTTGACGTACTCTTTTTTTATACATAAAAATTGCCACAATTTGAACAATAATGATAATTGCCAACATCATCATTAAAGGCCATCCGTTAACTAATACACCACTGTTTGCTGTATTGATAACTCCCTGAATACTGAAAACAAACACATTACTGCCGGTAACAATTTCGCCCAGAGGCAACCACGCCATTAACCCGACTAATATCAAGGCCAACAACAAATAGATTGATTGAATACGTTGAATCATAATTTTTTGAAATATACTGCAAAAATAACTTTTGCAGCAAGTAATCAAAACAAAGTGATGAATAAAAAATCTTAAAAAATGTTGATGTTATTTTTTTGAATCTGCAATTAATTGTTCCCCAAAATTAAAGGTAAACCATCGTCGCCACTTCCAACAACAACAACTTTAGTATTAGCCGATTTTGAAAGCTCAATTGTTGCATCAATACCTTTTTGCTTTAAAATATTTGATGTTAAACTGCTACTAATAATTCTATTGTAGTCGGCAATACCTTGTGCTTCAATCCGTTTACGTTGAGCTTCGCTTGATTCGCGTTCAAGTCTGAACTGATAAGCCAAAGCTTCTTGTTCTTGCTTAAGTTTATTTTCGATAGCATCACGAATTTGATCGGGTAAATTGATTGAGCGTATGAGCAAAGCTCGCATCTGAATATTATTGTCCATTAAAACAGCGCCTGTTTCTTCAATAATTGCACTTTCCACTTCGTTACGTTTTGTTGAGTAAATTTCCTCGGCAGTGTAACGTCCGGTAACTCTGCGTACCGATGAACGTACTTCGGGAATCACAAGATTATTGACATAATTTCCCTTAAACTGTTCATGTAAGTAACCAACTTTTTCGGCTACCGGTAAAAAACGTACGGTAATATCCATATTTACCGAAAGTCCATTTTTGTCGAGCACATCCATACGCTCCTCGCGCTGTTGTTCGGCAACTTCGTATTTTATTACCCTATTCCATGGTGCAATCATATGAAATCCGGGAGCAAAAACTCTGTCTTTGTTTAATCCATCAGTAAACGGACGAAACAATACAGCACGCTGAGTTTCTCTGATGATTATAAACGTACGATTTCCAAATAAAAGCAGAAGTAACATTATTGCTACTCCTATTACTATTGCAATTGTTTTTTTATTAGCCATTTTTTCGAATTTATTTAAGTATGATTATTTGTATAACGAGTTTGCTGAATTATTGTTTTGAAGTAATTGCATACTATTGATATACTGAAGAACAACAAATTTACAATAATTTTTACTACGAGAAAGTAATCAGAAATTATTCTTCATCAATTTGAATTAAGCCATCAAAACCATTAAATATATGATCGAAGTACAAAACGCCCGATAGATGGTCAATTTCATGCTGAAAAATAACAGCAACAAAACCATTAATATTTTCGTTTTGCTTAATACCGAGTGAGTCGAGATATGAAAGTTTTATATTATGCGAACGCTCAACACTTCCTCTAAAATAGGGTATACTTAAGCATCCTTCCATGCCTGAGTTTATACTATCGCCAAGTTCCTCAACTACAGGATTAAAGTAAACCTCGTAAGGCTGTCCTTCTTTATCAAGGCGCTGCACATATACCATACTCAGTGAAACACCAATCTGTGGTGCAGCTATGCCTAAACCTACATTGTCGGGGTTGGTTACGGTAGCATACATTCGCTGTTTTAAAAGTTGAATTTCTTCGGTTTCGATGTGTTTTTTATGAACAGGCCTTGTTTTTTGTCTTAAAAAAAGTGAATCGGCATAAGTATTTATTGTAAACAATTTCATTGGTTCGTTTGCCTCGCCCGAAAATACACGTGCTTTTTCATCCTGGGTAAGTACATCGGTTTTACACTGATAAAAGAATATCATAATTAACGAAAGAAGCAATATTTTAAAAGTAATCGTTTTCATTAAGTGTAAAATATGATGTTTGGGTGCGATAAGCTTAAAAAATAAACTCAATACACTAACAAACGAAATTAATTTAAAAAGATTATTCTTCGACACAATCCTTTCATTCAAATTTAATCAAAATATTTATGTTTCCAAGTAATATGGCTATTGCATTTGCATTGAAAAAATATACAACAACTCTACTTAGCCTGAAATATTAAAAGAGTTGCATAATTTTTTTTATTGCAAAAAATAGTAAATTGGACATCGAAATAAATTTTTAAAAAATAATAGAATACATTTACTATGATACAAGCTTCGGAACTGATAATAAACCCCGACGGGACAATTTTTCATTTACACTTAAAACCCGAAAACATAGCCGATACAATTTTGCTTGTTGGCGACCCGGGACGTGTTGACATGATTGCCGGTTTTTTTGACACAATTGAATGCGAAATTCAAAACCGCGAATTTAAAACCATTACCGGTTGGTATAAAAACAGACATTTATCGGTAATTGCAACAGGCATTGGCACCGACAATATTGATATTGTTGTAAACGAACTCGATGCTCTGGTAAATATTGATTTAGAAACCCGAAAAATTAAAGAAGATAAAACCGTGCTGAATTTAATCCGCATTGGAACATCAGGGAGTTTACATGCCGATATTCCCATAAATTCGTATGTAATTTCGAAAAAATCGATTGGCTTTGACGGCTTACTTAACTTTTACGAAGGAAGAAACATTGTTTGCGATTTAGAATTTGAGCAAGTATTGTTAAAACACACACAGTGGGATAAACTATTGGCTAAGCCTTATGTTGTTGAATGTTCGGAGTTGCTGTTAAACGAAATATCGGGTACCGAAACTGTTGAAGGGATAAACATTTCGGCTCCCGGATTTTACGGACCTCAGGGGCGAGTTTTACGAATTCCGCTTGCTGATGCGAATCTGAATAAAAAAATTGAAACATTTCGTTACCTCCATCAAAAAATTACGAATTACGAAATGGAAAGTTCAGCAATATATGGTTTATCAAAATTACTGGGACACGAAGCCTTAACGGTTTGCTTAATTATTGCCAACCGAGCAACGGGTGATGCTAACGAGAATTATCATCCCAATATGAAGAATCTAGTAAAATATGTGCTCGAAAAACTGGCAACTTAAGCACTTTATTTTAAAGGCTGAGCGTATGTTTTTACATCCGATTCAGTAATTTCGTTTCCACATAAAATAATTAATCGCTCAATTACATTTCTGAATTCACGAATATTCCCTGTCCATTCAATCTCTTGCAATTTTTTAACTGCCGCATCCGAAATTGATTTGAGAGGCATACCATATTCGGTACATATTTCGTTTATAAAATGATTTGCCAGAAGAGGAATATCCTCAATACGCTGACTGAGCGAAGGAACATGAATAACAATTACACTGATTCGATGATATAAATCCTCACGAAAATTGCCATCTTCAATTTCTTTTTGCATGTCCTTATTTGTAGCAGCTACAACACGAACATTTACTTTAATTTGTTTATCGCCGCCTACCCGTGTAATGACATTTTCCTGCAAAGCTCTCAAAACTTTAGCCTGAGCCGAAAGGCTCATATCTCCAATTTCGTCGAGAAATAGAGTACCTCCTTCGGCTTGCTCAAATTTCCCCTTACGTTGCTTAACTGCCGAAGTAAAGGCTCCTTTTTCGTGTCCAAACAACTCACTTTCAATCAACTCCGATGGTATTGCTGCACAGTTAACCTCAACAAATGGATTATCGCAACGCAGACTCAAATCGTGCAAACGCCGGGCAATAAGTTCTTTTCCGGTACCGTTTGCTCCGGTTATCAACACACGTGCATCGGTTTGTGCCACCTTATCGGTCATTGTTAGTATGTTGTTTATTGCTTTTGAGCTACCAATTATCTGATATTTTTGATTCACTTTTTTACGCAATGTTTTGGTCTCGGTAACCAAAGTCGATTTGTCCATTGCGTTACGAATTGTAATTAACAAGCGGTTTAAATCGAGTGGTTTCTCAATAAAATCGTATGCTCCTTTTTTTATCGATTCTACAGCAGTATCGATATTGCCATGCCCCGAAATCATTACCACTGGTGTGTCGGGGTGTACTTGCAACAATTGTGGCAACAATTCTATTCCATCAATATCGGGCATTTTAATATCGCATAATATAATATCAAATTCGCTTGTTTGAATAATTTCCAATGCTTTTTGAGCATTCTCAGCCAATTCAACCTGATATTTTTCATACTCAAGAATTTCTTTGAGGGTATTTCTAATTGCCCTTTCGTCGTCAATTACAAGTATTTTTGGCATAATTTGTCGAATATTTTGTATTTTTATTTTTTTGTTTTCTTTGCTTCAAAATTATAAATCTTTCAGTGTTCATCTTATTAAAATGCCATTTATTTATTAAAATATTGATTTATCTACAGTGAAAAAATCTATTTTTGATTATTAATAAAAACGAAACCATGTTCAGCAGCCAGTTATATATACAAAGACGAGCAATACTAAAAGAAAAAATAAAAAGCGGAATAATTCTCTTTTTGGGAAACGAAGAATCACCAATGAATTATTCAGACAATCCGTATCCTTTCAGGCAACACAGTTCGTTTTTGTACTATTACGGTATCGACAGGCCATCGCTCGTTGCATTAATTGATTTGGACAATAACCAGGAAATCATTTTTGGTGACGAAATGACAATTGATGATATTGTGTGGATGGGAATAAAACCGGGCATTAAAGAACTTGCCGAAAAATGTGGTGTTTTTGAAGTTTTACCAATGGTAAAGCTTTATACATTTTTACGTGAAGCTACTGCTGCCGGGCGTAACATACACTTTTTACCACCCTATCGCCCCGAGAATAAAATAAAACTTTTACGTTTTTTAAACATCCGCCCCGACCAATTTGCACAAAAATCATCGGAAGAACTTGTTCTGGCCGTAATATCGCAACGCGAAATTAAAGGCGAAGAAGAAATTATTGAAATTGACAAAGCGGTAAACTGGACTGTTGACATGCATACCGAGGCTATTAAATTTGCACGCCCCGGAATGAAAGAAAGTGAAATTGCAGCAAAAGTTACGCAAATTGTTCTTGAACGCCAGGGCTATTTATCGTTTCCGGTAATTGCAACTACACGCGGCGAGGTACTTCATAACCACCACCACGGAGGAACTCTTAAAAAAGGACAGCTTTTTTTACTTGATGCAGGTGCCGAAACTCCTATGTATTATGCTGGTGATTTAACAAGCACGTTTCCGGTTTCGAAAAAATTCTCACGTAAACAAAAAGAAATCTATCAGATTGTACTCGACGCTCATTATACAGCTGCAGCAATGCTCCAACCTGGCATTTCCTTTAAAAATGTTCATCTTGAAGCTGCCCGCGTAATTTTCGACGGGCTTAAAGCACTTGGCATTACAAAGGGGAATACCGATGAAGCCATACAAGAAGGAGCACATGCAATGTTTTTTCCTACAGGGCTTGGTCATATGATGGGACTTGATGTTCACGACATGGAAGATTTAGGCGAACTTAACGTTGGGTACAACGAAGGTGAAACAAAAAGCACACAGTTTGGACTAAAATCGTTACGTCTTGCTAAAGAGCTAAAAACAGGACATGTGCTTACAGTTGAGCCCGGGATTTACTTTATACCCGAACTCATTAAAATGTGGAAAGCCGAAAAAAAATTCGAAGATTTTATCAATTACAAAGCGCTTAATTCGTATATGAATTTTGGTGGTGTACGCATTGAACAAGACTACCTGATTACAAAACGCAGCTCACGAATACTTGGCCGAAAAAAACCAATGGAAATTGACGAAATTGAAAACCTGCGCGAGACTTAATTCATCCCCAAAAATGTTTCGAGTATTTTGTAAACCTCACCCTGCAAATCGTATGGCATACTATCGATTCGGGTTTTGTGCGACCCCTGAGGCATAATAAATGCATTTGCCTTACTACCCGATTTGGGAAAAATACCGGCAGCTGTCCAGGGATCATATTCTCCGTATATAAGAATCAGGTTTTCGCCATCAGACTGAATTGCTTTTTGTATAAATTTTGATGTTTTTTTCGAGTATTTAAACTTCGGTGCATCGGGAACAAAAACTGTCGAAACATAATTCTTTGCATTCTTAATCGTCAATAATTTTTTTAAGGGCCGGGTATTATAGCTGTAATACCCAAAATCTTTTAAGGCTTGTATAAAAAATGGTTTGATTTTTTCAATCTCGCCAACTGCAAAATAATCGGGGCTACTCACATCAACCAAATGTGTAAACAATTGCCTGTAAGTAGCATCATTATCCGGAATGCTGCTGCAACTATGCCCCCACTGCCAAAAGGCAAACGAGTATTCGAGTACACAATAATCAAGAACCTCATTGCTGCTAATGTTAAATGTATATCCTTCGGCGGTAATTAAACTATCGAATAAAACCTGTATTTCGTTGCGGTTTTTGAGTACATTACTCTGAAAATCTTCAATTTTTTGTCTGCATGTCGGGCTTCCTACTTTCCCAATATGTTTCTGCATCCGTTTGTCTTCAACCGAAAAATTAACCGGGCCAACATATGCTATCCAACCATCCATATCTGATGGATAATACGCTTTATATGCAATTGTATTCTGGCCTCCCTTGCTTATTCCTGTTGCAATCCACTTATTATTATTTACAAAAAATTTGTCAAACATTTTATAAACCCGATGCAAATCGTTTACTGCCTGATCAATGGTCAGATACTGCCATGAGGTATCGTCTGTGGGTTTCGATTCACCAAAATACCGATGTTCGAGTACCAGTTGGTTTGCTTCAACAATTCGCGACAACTCATTTATGTACGATGATTTGACGGCATAATCGGCACGGTATCCTTCGGTAACAAAAACTACAGGGCTAAACTTATTGTATATCGACAAAATAACCCTCTGCTCAAAAGTTCCTGCCGATTTGTTATTATGATCAAGATATTGTTCAATCGTAATTTCGTAGGCTTCATCGAAAAAGGTATTTGGGGTAATTTTTTCGACACTAACTACACCTTGTATTTTTTGAATATCAGACTGAAAAGTACCCGATTGAGCATATACCGAAAAAGGAACCAGAATTACGAATAACAGAATAATCAGAGTGAATCGACGTTTCATAGCGTTATGATTTTGTAAATACAACTTTTACAAGTTAAAAAATTGAAGCATAAACTGAAAAAGAAAACCCGGATATTTTTTTAATCCGGGCATATATTTCTATTTCGGTATTGTAATCGTGAATGAGCTTAGTTTAAACAATGATTGTTTACATACTTATAAAAATCGGGCAATGTGCTCAACATTTCAATTTCTTCGCTACACAATTGCACGTCAAATTCTTTCTCGAAATAAAAAACCAATAGCTGATAATCAAAATCGTCGAGATATAAATCGTCAATTTTATCGGCTTTTTTTATAAATGATGGTTTTACTCCTACATTTCGCAGTACCTTATAAAGTTTTCGTTCGTTAACATTTACCATAACATGTACTCTTTAAATATTCAATTATCAATAAAAAATGAGCAAACACTCATCGTTTATTACCTGTTAGCATTTCCAATATTATCTCTTCAAATCAAACGATTTTAAAAATACCATATATAATTTAAAATTGGGGTGCATCTGCAATATTTCTTCAACATTTTTTTGGAAGGAATTCATCATGGTGTTTTTTAACATCACATTAACAACGAATAACAATCAAATAACAGATTGATTTGTTACAATAGTATAGTTTTGAATCATTCTAAATATTACGAACCATTAAAATTTTTTTATTATGAAAAGAAAAATGATTATTCCATTACTATTTGTTATGATACTGGGTTTTGCAAGTCCTGCACTTGTTCAGGCTAATGTTACCGACAACATTGAAATGTTTGCTGATGGTGACGACAAAAAAGCTGAATGCAAAGATGAGAAAAAATCGAGCGATTGTACAAAAAGTGCTGATGCAAAAAAAGCAGAGTGCACCGAAAAAAAAGCTGAATGCTCTGAGAAGAGTGCTGATGCAAAAAAAGAATGTGCTAAAACAAAAAAATCGTGTGGCGATAAATAATAATTATAGCAATAATTTTAAGCACTATTTAAACAGAGCCTATCGGATCCATCCGGCAGCTCTGTTTTTTTTTATTTAAATTATGATTTAACCACATCGAGCAATTTATGATAGAGTAAATAATCGGAATTGTATATCGCACTTTTAATTTGATTTATCCAGGCTGTTAGGGTTTGTGAATTATCGACATCAATTTTCGAAAGAATTTCTTTTAATTTTCCAATTTCATACAATTTCGTATTACGTAAATCGTCAACATAAGTTGCCAGCAACTGTTTATCGTGTTGACTTAATACAATATTGCCTGCCTTATTATGAAATAACTCATCCATTGAGCTTTCGTGTGTAGAGTAATTTTCTTCAGCAAGAGGAAGTTCAATCCAAAAAGTCGATCCTTTGTCAACTTCCGAAATAAAATCAATATTGCCTCCATGTGCTTCAATTGCTATTTTACAAAAAGCCAAACCAATGCCACTTGAGCCATTTATGTGAAAATCGTTTTTCTCGTATTGACCAAATTTTTGGAAAACAAGATTCTTCATCTCGGGAGGTATGCCCGGCCCCGAATCGCTTACAAGTATTTTAACTTTATTGTTTGTTGTTTGGGCTGAAACATCAATTTTTCCACCATAAGGCGAAAACTTAATTGCATTTGAAAGCAAATTAACAAGAACCCTGTCAATTATATCAATATCAACATTTACAAATATATTTTTGGGATATGAATACGAAAGCTGAATTGATTTTTGATTCACAAAAAATTGTACTTGCTGCAATACACTCTCAATTATTGGCTCAATGTCGTGCGCACTTTTGCTGAGTTTCATTGATTTTTTATCGTATTTCTGAACATCAAGTATATTGTATACCAGATTAAGCATTTGTTTTCCGGCCGATGTTACTTTATCGTTTTGAGAATAATTGAGAACAACGTTAAGCGGGTTTTTTAAATCGTGTACAATCATTTGCGAAAGATTCTCTTTAAAATTGGTTAGTTCACGCAACTCTTTGTTTGCCTTTTGCAAATTTCGGGCTTGCAATTCAATTTCGTCTTTTTGATTTTTTATTTGAATTGTACGGTCGTGTACTTTAGCTTCGAGCTCACGATTGTATTTTTCGAGTCGCTGCGACAGAGCTTCGTTATTGTAGAAAGTATAAGCATAATCGCGCGAAACCAAAAACGACTGAGAAACGGCCAATATAAACAAGCCTAAATGCATCATAAATGAAGTGTTGATAATCTTATTGTAGAAAAGAATATCGTTGATTAAAATACCCAAAAACAATACATATCCTGTAAGAAAAATCAGGGCATTCTCTTTTTTATCAATTGAAGCTTTAATTAAAACATAAAACATATACACTGCATCAAATGCCACTAAAACCTGATAAACAAGTGGTGTATACGAAAAAATCCGCACAGGAGCAAAGAGTACAATTAAGCAAAATATCGCAGCAAAAATAAATGTGGTTTTCACAATCCACCGCGGAATATACTCTTTAAAAAAATAGTAGAAAAATGCGAATAACAAGGGCAATGCAATTTTATACGATAAATACTCAATACGTATCGCTAAAAACCAATTAATATTCGGAAACATATCAATTAGCAGTTTTTCACCTGTTGCCATAAGCCTGAGCGACATAAAAAAACATAGAACACTAAATATGATTACCGATATTTCGGTTGGCCTGAACAAGTACAAAACAAAGTGATACAACGATAACATAAGCAGTATTCCCAGCAACAAAGCACTAATTAAAATTTGTCGGTTTTTGTTTGTTAAAATACTATCGGCCGACCCAAAATACATTCGATCTTCGGCGCCACCCTTACGATGAGTGAAATTTGAAATTTGTATTATAACTTCAATTTTTTTGTCATGCGATTGTACAAGCAGTTCGTTTCGTTTCCAATCGGGTTTTGAACTTTCTTTACTTGTTCCAACCACTCCGGCACTTGCAACATGTGTACTGTTTGCCCATATTTTATATGCTGTATCAAATTCAATGATACGTATTCCGTAATTGCCTTCTTCCTGAACATTTATTACAAAGCGATAGGTAGCATAACCAAAGCCTCCTATTTTTTCCCCATCGATTTCAAATTTATTCCAAACTCCAGGTATTTTAATGTATCCGTCGGGGCGTAATGTTGTATCGTTTTTAAAATCGGAAGGTGTTAAGAGTTTTTGCCAATAAAATTCAACATCCCCCTCAAGCCCGATTATATTGTGATTCAGAATATCGATATTCGAAAAATCAAGTATGCCATTTTCAATTTGATTTTCTTCGATAAGAAGTAATTGCTTTTTTGTGCCTTCGAAATATACGGCAAACGACATTGCACATATAATCAGAAATACCAGCAAATAATACCATTCTTTGTGTTTTTTCATTGAAATGTTTCGTTAAGAGATGCCTAAATATAGAGCTTTTTTTGATGGATTTCAACGGCATGAAAAATGAAAGACAAGCAGTATAAGATATCGACATACTGTTTAAACAGGAACCGAAAAATTCTAAAATGACTGAATTTAAGCATTTTCGATATTATTTTTTTTAGCAAAATAGTATGTTCGTCGCTCGCTCCGATTGTCGTATGAATATAAATTTTTGTATTGTCCAAAATATGAAATAATAGCAATATCGCCTGCACAAAATAAGAAATGGATAAGAAATACAGCAACAAAAAAGAAAAACCAGTTTGAATTCATACAAAATAATGCGCCAGCAATACAAAAAACTGCAATAATAACCAGAGGGAACAAACCAACAATGCGTATTTGCTGTGTATTAACAACCTGCATATTGGCTTCGGCATAAAAAACAAAACGTTTTAACTGCATTCCAAACCCAATATCGCGTTTGCCTAAAAGCAAAAAAGCCAAAGCATGCAACAACTCGTGTACTACAATAATAAACGTAAATGAAAACACAATGCCTCCCAGGTAATACCAGATTGCATGATCCGAAAAAACACCAAATAAAATCATTATCAATAAAATAACAGCAAAAACAATGGATAAAAGTTGCAGAATACTATATATTACCAACAAACCCGACCGGTTTTTAATGTGTTGCAAAATAAAACTCTTGAGTTTGTCGTAATTTACTACATCGATAAGTTCAAATTCTTCTGAATTTTGCAAATCGGCAGGAGTATAATTATGTGCCATTACTCACGTGTTTTTAATATTCCGAAAAGCGTTTTTAAATCAATAAGTTTAGTGCCAAATGCAATAAGTGTTGATAATATGAGGGCCGACATAAAACCCCAAAACGGATTGCTTATACTTTTTGAAAAATACCCGGTAGCAAGTACCAGCAACACAAAAATTCCTACCCGAACAAACAACATTGGTTTTGGAGTAAATTTAAAAATTTTGAATGCAATAAACATTTGAATAATTGCTGTAAATGATTGAGTAAACAAACTAACAAATGCAGCTCCCTGAGCCTGATATTTAGGGATAAAAACAAGATTTAAACCAATGTTGAGAATCATACCCAAAGCTGCCATTAAATTAAGTTCTTTAATGCTTCCGTTGGCAGTAAGCAGGGTGCCAAAAATATAAGTTGTTGAAATTGGAATAAATCCAAACATCAATGTTGCAAATATTGGAGCCGATTGGGACACATGGTCATATTGCATCCATTCCATAATTTGTGTTTGATAAAAAAACGATGTTACCGATAAAGTAACTGAGATAAAAAATATTAAACTAAAAGCAAAACTGACCATTTCGCCAATTTGCTGTTTAAGTTTTATCATTCGCGAAAAAATAGGCAACAACATCCCGGCAAACAATACTCCAAACATTACCGAAGCCTCAAGCAATCTGAAACCATGAGCATACAGGCTTACTTGACGCAATCCCTCATCGTAAGGTAAAAGCCGTTCAATGAGCACAGTATCGAAACGGTTATAAAACGACATCAGCAAAATCAAAATAGCATAGGGATACGTTTTTTTCAAAAACACCAGGCTAAACCTGAAACTGAAAACTACGCGAACATTCTTTGCTTTACGAACAACAACCATAAGTATAATTGCCGCAGCCAAAATATACGAGAGTGTTTGTGTGTATACAAACCATTCAATTTTAAAAACACCGCCGGTAATATTGGTAAATAACAATATGCCACAAAACAAAATCATAAACAAGCGGTCGAGCACTGAAACAAGGCTATCGGTGGTAAACAAATGCAAAGCACTCAAATTCGATCGCAAATACAATATCATTTGAAGCAAAAACTGATTAATAATCAAAAAAATCAATAAATGAAACTGCACTCTGTTATACCCAACTATTGCTGCCCACGAAAAACACACTAATGCATATCCCAAAGCCAGCATGAGCTTTAATCCTAAAATATTCGATAAATGTTTTGGTAAAAGTTGATTGTAACGGGCAATATTCCGGTTATTGTAATTGGTAATGCCCATGTCGAGCAAAATATTCAGTGTAGCCGATAGTGCCAGCAATGAGTAATACAATCCGTATTCGTCGCCGGTTACATTTTGAACAGTTCTATCAATCCCGAATAACCAAAAAGGTTTTACCAGAACATTCACTGTCAATAATAAAATGAGATTTGTAAAAAACTTCCGCTTCAAATTGCCCTGTATATAAGTTTCGTAACAAAGTAACAATACTTACATGGTATTTCCAATGAATATAAATTAAAAAAAAATGTTTTTCGAACAAGCTGCATATTTTCTTACATTTGCTCAATAGTGCTTTGCCTGCATATTTTACAAACCACAAACAGAACTATGCGAATTGCTGTAAACACACAACATTTGTTGCCAAATAAACTCGAAGGGATAGGATGGTTTGCTCACGAAACTTTACGCCGTATTGTCCAAAATCATCCCGAACACGAGTTTGTATTTATATTCGACCGGCCATGGGACGAAGCGTTTATATACAGCAACAACATTATACCGGTAAAAACAACTGTCCCATCAAGGCATCCGTTTTTATGGTGGTGGCATTACGAAATTGACATACCGCTTATCCTGAAAAAATATTCACCCGATTTATTCTTTTCGCCCGATGGATGGATGTCATTAAAAACACCGGTTCCAACAGTAAATGTTATTCACGATCTGAATTTTGTGCACCGCCCTTCGGATTTCCCGTTTTTTTACCGTAAATATTACAACTACTTTTTCCCAAAATATGCAAAAAAAGCTAAGCAGTTAATTACAGTTTCGGAATACAGCAAAACCGATATAATAAAAACATGGGGCATTGCACCCAAAAAAATTGACGTTGCATACAATGGGTGCAATACAATTTACACTCCGGTAGCCAGTGAACTTGGTATTGAAATTGAAAACCAATTTACCGGAGGAAATCCATATTTTATATATGTTGGCTCACATAATCCTCGTAAAAATATTGAAGGAATGCTCGATGCTTTTGATATTTTTAAACAAAACGACATGCAAAATTACAAGCTCGTAATTGTTGGCGAAGCCATGTGGAATAACTCGTATTTGCAAAATAAAATCGACAAATTAAACTACAAAGACGATATTGTTTTCACAGGACGATTGTCGACCGAAGTTTTACACCTTGTTTTAGCAAGTGCTAAAGCACTGCTCTTGGTTTCGTTTTCCGAAGGTTTCGGAATTCCTGTTGTTGAAGCCATGCATTGCGATGTTCCGGTTATTTGTTCAAATGTTTCGGCATTGCCTGAAATTGCTGGCAATGCAGCACTTTTTGCCGATCCATTTTCGGCCAACGATATTGCACAGACTATGATAACACTTGCAAACAACACCAAGGAGCGGCAAAAAATTATTGAAGAAGGAAAAAATCAACGAAAAAAATTCAGTTGGGATTACACTGCTGAAAAAGTATGGGAAACAATCGAAAAAGCATGCCATTAAACAAAAAAGCAGCTAAACATACACTAAAATCATGCTTTAAACAAAGCATTTACGAAGCTGGATGTGACGAAGCTGGGCGCGGATGCCTGGCGGGTCCGGTATTTGCCGCAGCAGTTATCCTCCCCGATAACTTTTTTAACCCCTTATTGAACGATTCAAAACAACTCTCTGAAAAACAGCGAAATGAACTCCGAATACTTATCGAAGAAGAAGCAATTGACTGGGCTTTAGGTATTGTTACAAACACCGAAATTGATGAAATAAATATTTTAAATGCATCGTACCTGGCAATGCACCGGGCTTTAGATGCACTAAAAGTTACACCTCAACATATAATTATTGACGGAAACCGGTTTAATGCCTATAAAAATATTCCACACCAATGTATTGTTAAAGGCGATGGTAAATATTTCTCGATTGCTGCTGCGTCGGTTTTAGCAAAAACCTATCGCGACGAGTATATGCAAAAACTGGATAAGCAATATCCACAATACTTGTGGTGCCAAAACAAGGGCTACCCCACAAAAACCCATCGGCAGGCAATAAAACAACATGGCACTACCCCACATCACCGAATGACATTTAAGCTATTTGAACAGCAATATTCAATTGATTTTGACTGGAAATAAGAATTGCATTGTAAAAACACATACTAGGAGCAAAACAGCTACTGAGCCATAAAATGTAAGCCAATACTTTTTTTACGCGAATATGCATGTTTGATAACCAAATAGCCTACATTAATCAAATTACGAAGTTCGCACAAAGGAAGCGAAACAGTTGTTTTTTTATACAAATCTTCAGTCTCGTTATAAATTGTCCATAACCGATCGTATGCTCGTTTTAAACGTACTTCGCTGCGCACAATACCTACATATACACTCATAATTTGTTGTACTTCTTTTAAACTCTGAGTAATAAGAACCATTTCTTCGGGGTGCGAAGTACCTTCGTCGTCCCAATCGGGAATTGAATGATTAATTTCAACAGTAGACATTAACTTTACTGCATCGTTAATTGCCCAATGTGCATACACCAATGCTTCGAGTAAACTGTTTGAAGCAAGCCTGTTGGCACCGTGCAAACCGGTATTGGCAGTTTCGCCGGCTGCATATAAATTTTTGATAGATGTCCGGCCGTTTGTATCAACCTTAACACCTCCGCAAACATAATGAGCTGCGGGTATTACCGGAATGGGATCTTTTGTAATATCAATATTAATTGACAAACATTTCTGGTAAATATTTGGAAAATGATCAATTAAAGCTTTTGAATCAAGGTGTGTACAATCGAGGAGCACATATTCGTCGCCGCGGGTTTTCACTTCGTTATCAATTGCCCGAGCTACAATATCACGAGGAGCAAGGCATCCGCGTTTATCGTACTTTTGCATAAACTCTTTTCCATCAACTGTTTTGAGTATTCCCCCAAAACCACGCATTGCTTCGGTTATTAAATATGCAGGTTTTTCGCCCGGATTGTATAACGATGTTGGATGAAACTGCACAAATTCCATGTTATCAACAATCCCTTTCGCTCTGTATGTCATAGCAATACCATCACCGGTAGCAGTTACCGGATTGGTTGTATTGCTGTATAAATTACCTGCTCCGCCAGTAGCCAAAAAGGTAAATTTTGATAAAAATGTTTTAACCTTTCCGGTTTTCTGATTAATAACGTATGCACCGTAGCACTCGGTACCCAAATTATGGCGCTTAACAATTTGGCCGGTATGATGCTGAGTAATCAAATCGATAGCAAAATGATTTTCGAGAACAGTGATATGCGAAGTAGCCATAATTTTTTCGACCAAAGCACGCTGTATTTCAAAACCTGTATTGTCTTTATGATGAAGTATACGATGTTCTGAGTGCCCCCCTTCACGGGCTAAATCGTATGTTCCGGCTTCGTTTTTGTCAAAATTTGCTCCCCACTCAATCAGCTCGCGAATCAATTCCGGAGCATCCGAAACAACTTTGCGAACAACATTCTCGTCGCACAAACCCGCACCCGCAATAAGCGTATCTTCAATGTGCTTTTCGAAATTGTCTTCGGGGTTTACCACAGCAGCAATTCCGCCTTGTGCATACACAGTATTGCTGTCGCTCAGCGATGCCTTTGTTACTAATGTTACGTTTCCGTATTCCGATGCCTTAATGGCCATCGACAAACCGGCAAGGCCTGAGCCTATAATTAAAAAATCGGTTGTTGTACGCATGTTTCTTTAGAATAAAAAAAAAACGGTTTTTTTACAAATATTCCGTTTTATAAAACCTTGTAAAAA
>CAZARW010000003.1:0-23140 GCA_964487645.1 uncultured Prolixibacteraceae bacterium | reverse complement strand
TTTACGTTTGGAATGCAAAGTATAAAACATGTAAAAACATATTCAAAACACCCCCTGTTTTGTTGTATTACTCATTGATTAATCAAAAATCAATAAAAAAACCCGGACGCACAAAAAGCAACCGGGTTTTAAAATATCTCATAATTTTATTATTATTCTTTAACAATGGCTTCCATAGCTTCCATGGCTTCGCGCAACTCGGCACCAACCAATTCTACTTCGTGGAAACGAATTGCATCGTTAACCAAAATAAGCTCTTTGTTGTCAACATGAGCATCTTTACCTTCGTTAAAGTTTTTACCAATTACGTTGATGTCAATACTGCTCATAAAGTCGGCCAACAATGGACGCGCTGCATGGTCGAACAAATAACAACCGTACTCGGCAGTATCGGAAATCACGCGGTTCATTTCGTACAATTTTTTGCGTGCAATAGTATTGGCAATCAGTGGAGTTTCGTGCAACGACTCGTAATAAGCACTTTCGGCTTTAATACCGGTTTCGGTCATTACTTCAAAAGCGAGTTCAACACCTGCTTTAACAAAAGCGACCATCAAAGTACCGTTGTCGAAATATTCTTGCTCTTTGATTTTCATATCGCCGGCAGGAGTTTTTTCGAAATCGGTTTCGCCGGTGGCTGCACGCCACTTAAGTAAGTTTTTATCGCCTGCTTTCCAATCTTCCATCATAGTCGATGAGAAAGTTCCGTCCATAATGTCATCCATGTGTTTTTCGTACAATGGGCGCATAATTTCTTTCAACTCTTCTGATAGTTTGAACGCTTCGATTTTGGCAGGATTGCTCAAACGATCCATCATGTGGGTAATTCCTCCAAGTTTTAATGCCTCGGTAGTAACTTCCCAACCATATTGAATAAATTTTGATGCGTAACTTTTATCGAGTCCTTTTTCAACCATTTTGTTAAATAAGAGAATCGAAGCAGTTTGTAACACACCACACAAAATGGTTTGCTCACCCATAAGGTCCGATTTTACTTCGGCAACAAACGACGAGTGCAATACTCCGGCTTTATGTCCACCTGTTCCGGCACAATATGCTTTAGCAATTTCGAATCCATCGCCGTTGGGATCGTTTTCGCGGTGAACTGCAATAAGAGTAGGCACACCAAAACCACGCAAAAACTCAGCACGTACTTCAGATGCAGGCGATTTTGGAGCTACCATAATTACTGTAATATCGGGTCGAATTTGAATTCCTTCCTCAACAATATTAAAACCGTGCGAATACGACAAGCATGCACCTTTTTTCATTAACGGCATAGCTGCCTTTACAACAGGTGTGTGATATTTATCGGGAGTAAGGTTTAAAACAAGATCTGCTTTAGGAACCATTTCTTCAAAAGTACCTACCTCAAATTTATTATCAATAGCGTTTTGATACGACACTTGTTTCTCTTCAATTTCGACAGCACGCAATGCATACGAAACATCGAGGCCACTATCGCGAAGATTTAAGCCCTGAGCTAAACCCTGTGCGCCACATCCAAGCACTACAATTTTTTTACCTTTAAGATAATCAACACCATTTGCAAATTCCGACTGATCCATGAAATCGCATTTTCCTAATTGTTCTAACTGAACACGCAAAGGAATTGAATTGAAATAATTTCCCATTTTGATATAATTTTAAATGTTTCTTTTTAAAACAAAATTTTGAATTACAAAGCAACAAATTTATTTACACATAGGCGAGTAAAAATTCTATAATTTTAGGTAATTTTCCTCGAATGACTAAAACCAACCCCTTACGCTTTCGAAATAATAGTTTTGTTTTTCAATACATTAATGCGCAAAAAGCCATGTGCATATTTCATGGATACTATTCAATAAAGCTGATTGTCATGGAAAATAAAGGAAATAAGTAAAGAAATCAAACTCACTGCAGTTGTGATTTGCTTCGCAAAATTGAACTTGCACAAATATTCAGGAATTTTTTACAGCTTAAATATTGCATTAATTACAGTCTTTCAGCTTTATATGCCAAAGGAGTTAATCCGGTTTCGCGCTTAAAAAATTTTGTAAAATAACTTTGATCGGCAAACCCCATAAGGTTTGCTATTTCGGAAACGCCCAGTGAACTATGAACCAAAAAGCGTTTAATTTCGAGTATTTGTTTCGATTTAATAATTTCGCTCGATGTTTTACCGGTAAGCTGCCTAATGGTTTGTGTAAGATGGTTTGCCGTAACTGCAAGCATATCGGCATACTGATTTACGGTATAATTTTTCTGAATATTCTGCTCAACCAACTGGTAAAAACGTTTCACAAGCAAATGCCCCTTGCCTGCTTGCATTACTATTTCGTTTTTTGGATATATATCGGCACAAAAAGTTAATATCAAATCGAGTAACGATCGCAATAAATCAATCGATGCATTTTTCTTTTTATCGGCTTCGGCAATTCCTCGCGTAAAAAGTTGTTCTAAAAAAGCAATATCATCGACAGAACTCAATTCCAAAGGAGGGTTATTTTGCTGTACGGTATAAAAAAACGGGAACTCGATAAGCCTGTTTTGATTGTTATAGTTTAAGAGGTAAAACTCGGGGGTAAAAATAAAAATGAATCCTTCGATATCGTGCGAAAGATCGAGTTTATGCGCCTGCCCCGGCGACATAAAAAACACACAAGGAGGATTAATAAAATACCTATTGTTATCAATTACATGAAAACCCGACCCCTTTTGCAGGTAAAGCACCTCAAAAAAATCGTGTCGGTGAGGATACTCTACCTGAAAATGTCGGTTTGCATCAAAAATTTCGACCTGATATTGCTGGCTTATACGTTCGGGAACGCTAAAACTTTGCAAGCTATAAACAGGTATGTTGGTTTTGTTACTCATTAAAAACTTACATTGACCAGGGCTCTGCTTTAACATCAACCTCGTCGCTCCACGTATATTGCAGCTTAATAATCCGATCGACAATATCGTAGGGTAATGGTTCAATTGTTTCGGAAGCTAATAAAAATTGCTGCAAATTTTCGGCGCTTGCAGTTGCCCCAACAGTTGCACGCACTTGCGAGAAGCTGTGTGCAAAGCGAACACAAAACTCTGTCCAGGTTTCGATTCCTGAGCTTTCGAAAATTGGAGCTACCTGTGCAGCACGTTTTTGCAGATATTCTTTCCAAGCAAATCCAGGCTCATCGCGTAAACGGTGTACTGGACCTCCGGCAACTGACCTTAAAGCAATAATTGGTTCGCTTTTTTCGCGCAGTAAATCCCACAACCTATTATCGGCAAAACGTTGAAGCGGGTTGAGATAAAAAATAAAACCATCAACCAAGCCATCGGTAAATCCACGCTGCAAAGCTCTGTATGCAATATCCGAAGTCCACGGGAATACTTCAAGTACGTATTTATCAACAAGCCCTTCGTCTTGTATTTTTTTCAATTCTTTTAAACTGTCTCCCCCATTTGCAAAATCATCGGCCAGATTTCCTCCTAAACAGAGCTGCCCAATATTGATTGATTTTATTCCCAATGGTTCGGTATTTTTGACAATATCGGCACGAAACTCCTCAATACTTTCACCCCCGAGTTTTACTATAAGATTTGGAATATTTTTTTTATCTGCATCGAAAGCTTTTCGTAAAACTTCGAGAGCATTTCCATACCAGTGGCTTGTATGAAACCATACTCCGGTATCCATAGCGGCTTTGGCAATTTCGACCCTTTCATCAAAAGGGATTTTATCGTCGCCCAAACGGGTTGTCCCGTAAATATATGGCGACAATTCGGTAAGTAATACCGATTTTTCTGAAAAACTTTGTACGTTCATTTTAATTCCCCCCTATTTTCAATCTGTTTTCACAAAACTACTAAATTAATTTACTGATTATGAAAGTTTTCACAAAAAAGATCTGTAATTTTTATTTATTCTATTATCCATTCAATGCGATAATTTTATTTAATATTTTAAACAATTACCACATTATTATTGCTCAGAACATTTTCGCCATTCCAGCGGTAACATGCCAGTTTGCCTGTTCGTGTTATACAACTATCGATACAGCAAACATTTCCCTTATTATAAATAAACGGTTTTTTTTCGAGGCAGTAATGCCCTAAAAAAACAGGAGGTGCATTATGAGGGTATGCTTCAATTTTTGGTGTGAGCTGGTGAGGGATTGTATAATGCGGCAATTCAAACCGATTACCAAAAGCTGCTTCGTTAAAGGTACAATTTTCAAGCGTTTTCCACCACTTAATTCTAAAATTACGACGTATAATTCCTGCATCGTCTTTTACAAGCAAATCTTTGGGTAAAATCATCTCTTCACCTTTGAGTAAAACATTCAATGCATTTTTTAGTTCATCGTTTTCGAGATATTTACGCAAGAAGCTCCGTTTTAAGCGATTGCTTCGGCCTTTATATTTATCAACAGTTGCAATATGTTGGCTATTCCATGCTCCGTGTACAATTCTAATTTGCCCCAGGTCGATATACACAGGCAAATGCCTGAACCATTTTATGGTATCAATAAATTCGCTCTCGTGTTTTTTATAAGCTTCAAGAGTTTTTAGCAAAGGCAACTTATACTGAGGTAAACGTTTCCGAAGCGTTTTTCCTGAACTATCGATTGTTGCATATAAAATTGCATTTAACTCATGGTTTCCCAGAACAGTGTATGCATTTTGGCTATCGACCATTGCCCGGATTAGCCTTACTGTTTGGCGAATTTTTGGCCCACGGTTAATAAAATCACCGGTAAATATGAGCTTACGCTCAGGGTGTATATATGTATCGTTGCTTTTTTCATAGCCCAGTTTTTCGAGCATTTTTATAAGCAAATGATAGTGGCCGTGTATGTCGCCAATTATGTCGTACATAAGCAAATGTTTGATAGTACCAAAATAAAAAAAGGGTTGCAATAAAGCACCCTGTTTTCATAAAAATAATCTATGCAATATTTATACTGCATATTAAAATATTTTGTGGCCTCCCTGCGATATTTGAGCAATATAAAACTCAGGTTTTATGCCGGTTTGTTTTTCGTAATTTTTTCCAACCACCTCAATAAATTTATCGACAGACTCATCGGCAACCAACGATACAGTTGATCCGCCAAATCCGCCACCGGTCATACGCGAGCCTATAACCCCTTCAATTTTACGCGCTTCGTTTACCATAGTATCCAATTCAAATCCGGTTACTTCGTAATCGTCGCGCAGCGAATTGTGCGAAAGATTCATTAGATGGCCGAATTTTTCGAAATTTTTTTCTTTTAAAGCTTCAACAGCTTCTTTTGTACGTTCAATTTCGGAAACAACATGCCTTGCACGTCGTTTTATTGTTGAATCGGCTATGTGCTTTTCGAGTTTTACAAACTCACTCATACTAAGCTGTGCAAGGTTTTTTACAGGCTTATGGGGTTTTATTGCCTCAAGTGCCATATTGCATTGTTCAACACGCTGGTTGTACACCCCCGAGTCGAGTGAATGGGGGCTATTTGTGTTGCCAATTACTATTTTCATTTTTTCGAGTTTTACAGGCACCAACTCATATTCAAGTGTATCGCAATCGAGATAAATAGCATGATTTTCAGCTCCCATGGCCGAAGCAAATTGATCCATAATACCGCAATTTACTCCTGCAAATTCGCGTTCGGCTTTTTGTCCAATCAATGCCAATTCAACCTGGTTAAGCCCAAACAAATATAAGTTGTTTATCGCAACAGCAGTAACAACCTCAAGTGCTGCCGACGACGATAAACCTGCTCCTCCGGGCACGTTTCCGTAAATTAAAATATCGGCTCCTTGTTTAAATGTAAAACCCTGTTTTTGAAACTGAGCAATGGTCCCTAAAGGATAATTTACCCAATTTCCCTTTTCGAGTGGGGTTAATATATTTTTGATTTGTACCTGATCGGTTGTGGATGAGTTTAAAGAAGCAAAACGAAATGTTTGAGTATTGTTTTTTCTGATTATACACCAAGTTCCATAGCTTATAGCACACGGAAAAACATGGCCACCGTTATAATCAGTATGCTCGCCAATAAGATTAACCCTGCCCGGCGAAAAATACCCCGACATTTTACCCTCTCCGTAAATCTCAGTAAATTTCTGCTTCAATTCATCAATCGACATCATATATATTCATTTAATAATACCTGTTAAAAAAAAATGTGTTCAAAAATTTGAACGACAAATATACTTTAAAAACGAAAAAACAGGCAATATGCTTTGAAATATCAATAGTGTCAGGTAAAAATAAATAAAATTGGGCTAAAGCCCCATGTTTTATAGAGATTTCAATAGCCCCGGGCTTTAGTCTAAGCTGACTGTCAGTGATTTATACTGGATTCTCAAATCATTTTAATACCTTTTGTCATTTGCCGGACAACAATGTTAAAATATAAAAAAAACTGCCCGTGTACACGAGCAGTTTTTATCAAGTATATTGAGAGGTATACCATAGTTGATTATCCACATTTTGAATGTCCGCAATCGGGGCATGTTAAACACCCCTCCTGATAAATCACATTAACCGAACCACAATGCTCACATTTAGCACCTTCGGCAATTGTTCCGTCGGGGATGTATTTTTTCAGAGCACGTGCAACTCCTGCTTTCCATGTATTAATTGACTCGTCGTTAAGTTGTAAGCTCGACACAAGCTCAACCACTTTATGTATAGGCATTCCGTGTCGTAATGTACCTGAAATGAGTTTTGCATAGTTCCACATTTCGGGGTCAAATTTATGCGACAATCCCTCCATGGTTGTTTTGTATCCCCGTTTATTTGTGTATTGAAAATCGTAACGTGTTTCGCCGTTTTCGTTTTTCTTTTTGATAATTGTTCCGCTATTAACCGACCGGGGAATCAACAGCCCCTCTTCGTCATCAACAAGTCCGGTAAATATTTCGTATGGACGTCCGTCGATAAGGCCGATAAATGCTATCCATTTTTCGCGGTTATTTTGGAAACGAACAACATCAGCTTCGAGGCTCTCGGGTCGTTTTGTAGGAAAATTAGCCAGAGTTTTTTCTGCTTTGTCGGTTTTCTTTTTATCAGAAATCAGCACTCCTGAGCGCGAACCATCACGATATACAGTAACTCCTTTGCATCCCGATTTCCATGCTTCGAGATAAAGTTGCCCCACAAGCTCTTCGGTAGCTTCTTCGGGCAGGTTAATTGTTACGCTAATTGAATGGTCGACCCATTTTTGGATACGCCCCTGCATGCGTACTTTATTTAACCAATCGACATCGGACGAAGATGCCCCGTAGTATGGTGATTTTTTTACAATTTTTTCTAATTCTTCGGACGAATATTTTTTATTGGTTTCGTAACCGTTAATTTGCATCCATGTTTTAAATTTATGATGAAAAACGGTATATTCTTCCCAACTGTCGCCCATTTCGTCAACAAAATCAACGGTTACATCTTTATCGTTAGGGTTCACTTTACGACGGCGTTTGTATACCGGCATAAATACAGGTTCGAGCCCCGATGTGGTTTGAGTCATAAGGCTTGTAGTACCAGTAGGAGCAATGGTTAACAAGGCAATATTTCGTCTGCCATGTTTTTCCATTTCGGCGTACAATTCGGGATCGGCTTCTTTTATACGGTTAATAAACGGGTTTTTCTTTTCGCGTGCGGGGTCGTAAATATCGAAAGCACCGCGTTCGGTTGCCATTTTTACCGACGACCGATATGCTTCGAGTGTAACTGTTTTATGAATTTCTTCGGAAAAATCGATAGCAATTTCGCTTCCGTATGTTAAGCCCAAAGCAGCCAGCATGTCACCTTCGGCAGTAATACCAACACCTGTACGGCGGCCTTCTTGTGCTTTATTACGGATATTTCGCCACAAGTTCAATTCGGTTTGTTTGATTTCTTCGGTTTCGGGATCGTTTTCAATTTTACTAAGTATTCCGTCAATTTTTTCGAGCTCAAGATCAATAATATCATCCATAACACGCTGAGCAATCCCAACATGTTTTTTAAAGAGGTCGAAATCAAAACGGGCATCTTTTGTAAAAGGATTATTAACGTACGAATAAAGATTAACAGCTAATAAACGGCAACTGTCGTATGGGCAAAGCGGAATTTCGCCACACGGGTTTGTTGAAACAGTACGATACCCTTTATCGGCATAACAATCGGCAACCGACTCGCGAATAATTGTGTCCCAGAACAAAATACCGGGCTCGGCCGATTTCCATGCATTGTAAACAATTTTTTCCCAAAGTTTGCCGGCATCAACATTTTTTGTATAGAGAGTTTTTTTGCTGTTTGTAGGATAGCTCTGAGTGTATTCACTTCCATTTTCGACGGCTTTCATAAACTCATCGTCGATTTTTACCGAAACGTTTGCGCCTGTAACTTTTCCCTGATCCATTTTTGCATCGATAAATTGTTCCGAATCGGGGTGTTTTATCAACACCGAAAGCATAAGAGCACCACGCCTTCCGTCTTGAGCCACCTCGCGTGTCGAATTAGAGAATCGCTCCATAAAGGGTACCAGGCCGGTTGAAGTAAGAGCTGAATTTTTTACGGGTGATCCCTTTGGCCTGATGTGAGACAAATCGTGTCCAACACCACCACGACGTTTCATCAGCTGCACTTGTTCCTGATCAATTTTCATAATACCACCGTACGAGTCGGAATTCCCATCGTTACCAATTACAAAGCAATTCGAAAGCGATGCTACCTGGTATTTATTGCCAATTCCGGTCATTGGCCCTCCCTGAGGTACAATGTATTTAAAGTCTTTTAATAACAAATAGAGTTCTTCCTCGGATAAAGGATTAACGTACTTACGCTCAATGCGGGCAATTTCGGCTGCCAACCGTTTGTGCATGTCGTCGGGTGTTAATTCATAAATATTCCCGTGCGAATCTTTCAGTGCATACTTATTTACCCAAACCCGGGCTGCAAGGTCATCACCCTTAAAATATTTAAGCGATGCCTGAAATGCCTCATCCGAAGAATATATTCTTTTCGTGGGCGCTACTACTTCAACATTATTTAACTCCATAACTGATAATTAAAAAGGGATTACACTATCTATATTTTCTTATTATTTTGTCGAGATCTGACTTTAATTATTCGATTCCGAAATTAACACAGCGTAGTCAATTAATGTGAACTTTTTGTTATGAAGTTATTAAAAAGTTATCAACTTTTATTATTCACAAATCTGATTTCCAGTATATTGATTTTATAAAAACTTAAAAAAGTTTACCAAAAAGAAAAACTTTTTTATTGAAACGCTATTTTTAATACCACTTTTTTATGACAATATCAATAGCAAAAACACGATTTATTAAAATAAAAATGAACAATTCATTGTTCAAAAACTTTTTGAAGTATTTTTTTGGTTGCTCCAACATTTGATTTAATGTATTGCGAAGTAAGATCTGATATTTTCTGGAGCGTTTCGGCATTAAAAAGCAAATGGTTTATAACTGTGTTAAATTCTTCGACATTATTAATTGGGAATGCACAATTTTTCTCAACCAGGTCGCTTGCTTCTTTAAATTTCTGAAAGTTAGGACCAAACACTATAGGCATACCAAAAGTAGCCGGTTCAAGAATATTGTGTATACCTACGCCAAAGCCTCCTCCAATAACAGCAATGCTTCCATACTGATAGAGCGAAGGAAGAATTCCATAACAATCAATAATCAGAACCTGTTTATTCGCTGAATCGACAGTATCAATATCGCTTAACTTAACAGCTATACCAGCATACTGGTCGACTACTCGCTGCATATTTCCATTATCAATTTCGTGAGGTACAAGTATTGCTTTTACCGAGGTATTGTTTCTCAAATACTGCCTCAGCAAAGCTTCTTCGGCTTTCCATGTGCTTCCGGCTACAATTGTTTTACTCCCATTAACAAAGGTTGCAACAGAGTCAAACGTTTTTACATTCGACACAATTTGCATTACACGGTCGAAACGCGTATCGCCCGATACAGTATAATTTGTTACACCAATGCTTTGTAACATTTTGGCCGATGACTGATTTTGCAGAAAAAAATAGTTTGCCATAAAAAGCATTTTCCTATACCACTTTCCATACCATTTAAAGAAAAGCTGGTCGGTTCGAAAAATTGCTGAAACAAAATATACCGGAATTGTATTTTTTTTAAGCTCGGATAAAAAATTGTACCAGTATTCGTATTTTATAAAAAAGACAAGCTCAGGCCTGGTGTATTTGATAAATTTCCGGGCATTATGTTTTGTGTCGAGTGGCAGGTAAAACACATAATCGGCCAATGAATAGTTTTTCATAACCTCGTATCCCGATGGAGAGTAAAAAGTTAGCATGATTTTTTTTTCGGGATATTGTTTTTTGATAGCCTCAATAAGCGGTCTTCCTTGCTCAAATTCGCCAAGCGAAGCACAATGAACCCATACGGTTTTGGCTTGGCTGTTTGTCAAATTTTTAATTGTATCGAATTGCTTTTTACGGCCGGTGATCCATTTTTTTGCTTTTTCGTTTTTTAGCGAAGCAATTTTCACCAATACATAAAAAATATAGTTTGCTATTGTATATAAAAACTGCATATTTTTTTTCTAATTATCAGGAGTATAACCTGTATCCTCTAATAAACCCGGTGCTTGTGAAGCCTCAACGGCTAATTGATCGCAGCGCTCGTTGCCGGGTATGTTAGCATGCCCCTTAACCCAAATAAATTTCACGTTGTGCTTTTTGTAAACTTCTAAAAACCTCAACCAAAGATCGGGGTTTTTTTTCCCTTTAAAGCGTTTTTTTACCCAGGCAAAAACCCATCCTTTGCTCACTGCATCGGCTACATATTTTGAATCGGTATAAATGCTCACATCACACGGAGCGACTTTTAGAGCTTCGAGAGCAACAATAACAGCCAGCAACTCCATACGGTTATTGGTTGTTTTTTTGTAACCCTGCGAAAGTTCTTTTTTATGATTTCCCGAAATAAGCACAACTCCGTATCCTCCGGGCCCGGGATTTCCGCTCGATGCTCCATCGGTATATACTGTAACTTGTTGTGTCATTTCATTAAATTTTAATTTGCGCCAATAAACCAAACAAGCCGGCAAATTTATCAAAATTGACGTGCAATTTACTCTGCTTTTACATTATGTGATAAAAAAGTTGCAAAAAAGTTGCAAAACCCTGCGAGGTTTTACTGTATCAAAGTCATTTCGTCGACTAAATGTGTTGCGCCTGCAAAAACATCAATAACCCATAACACATAGCGAATATCAACATTAATACAACGTTGCAATTGGTGTTCAAACACAATATCGCCACTCATTGCCTCCCAGTTTCCGTCGAAAGCAATACCAATAAGCTCGCCATTGCCGTTAATAACCGGACTCCCGGAGTTTCCTCCGGTAATGTCGTTGTTGGTAATAAAGCAGGTAATCAGTTGTCCGTTTTTATCGGCATAGTTGCCATACTCTTTGTTGTAATACAACTCTTTTAAACGTGGCCACACATCAAATTCACGGTCGCCGGGTATTTCTTTTTCGATGTATCCGCTAAGAGTTGTATAGTAATTATACTCAACTGCATCGCGGGGTTCATAGCCTTTTACCACACCATAGGTTAAACGCATAGTTGAGTTTGCATTAGGATAAAACGAGCTGTCGGGGTACATCTCAAGCAGTCCTTTCATAAACAAGCGATATCCTTTGTTGAGTTTTTCATTATCGCTGGAATATTGTTCACGAGCCTTATGGCTAATTTTTGAAATGTTTTTTGCCGCAATATAAATTGGATCGCGTTGAATTTTTCGAAGTTTAGGTTTTTCGAGAAATGCTGCGAGTTTTTGCTCATCATGTATAAAACTTTTGCTAAACAAGCGATCGGCCCATTGGCTGTAATCGTTTTTATGTTTCTTTTTAATCGTTTTTATAAACGATGGATAGTATTTTTCGTCAACATTATTAACGTATACACGGCTAAGTGCTGCAACTATTTTTTGGTCGGTTTGCGAATCATAATCATCAAAAAAATCGTCGAACTGCGATTTGAGCGATTGGCACATTTGGTCAATTTGCTCGTCGCTCGCATTGCTTTTGAGCAATGAAGCAAGCTTACTTAATTTTTGAGCCATGACAAATATTTCGGGTCCACGTAAAAAGGCTTCAGCTATAAAATACATTGCTTTATCGTCGTCGACATTTGCATATGCACTATGTATAAGTTCAAGTGCTTCGCCATATTTTTCAATACGTTGCTCATCGTCTTTCATCCAGTTGGTAAAATCCTTTTCAATTTTTTTCTTTCGTTCAACCAATTTCAGATTTTCAATACCGCGGTTTTGTCCAATGCTGTATTTATAATAGTTTGAACTCCGTGCATGTTTCGATGCATATTGAATTGTTGCCAAATCGCTACTTGCCATATAATCGCGAATAATTTCGAGTTTTGGCTCACGTACTTTTATACGTGTTTTATTCACAATATTCATTGTATAATCAACTCCATCCGAAGTAAGATATCGGTTTGTTGATCCGGGAAATCCCATTATCATTGCAAAATCGCCTTCGTCGATTCCCTTTAGCGATATTGGTATATGGTATCGCGGTTTAAGCGGAATATTGTCTTTGGAATACTCGGCAGGACTGCCATCGGGTGCTGTGTAAATTCTAAACATTGAGAAATCGCCGGTATGTCGTGGCCACATCCAGTTGTCGGTATCGCCGCCAAATTTTCCGATAAAATGCGGAGGTGCTCCAACAAGGCGAACATCTTCATAAATTTCGTATACAAACAACAGATACTGATTTTGGTTAAACACAGGTTTTACCTGAGCATGATAATGAGTATCGGCAGTCGCTTCGTTTTGAATTTGGGCAATTGTACTGTTTATTGAATCCAACCTCTGGGCTTCGTCCATTTGATCGTTTATATTTTCAAACACCCTTTGGCTTACATCTTCAACACGCAATAAAAACCACACTGTCATCCCCTCGTTGGGCAATTCGTCGGCTAATGTTTCAGCCCAAAACCCATCGCGTAAAATGTTTTGTTCTTGAGTTGAATGTTGCTGAATTTGCCCGTATCCGCAGTGATGATTGGTTAAAAACAAGCCTTTATCGGACACCAATTCACCGGTACACGATCCGCCATTAAGTGCAATTACTGCATCTTTTAAACTCGAATTATTGATATTATAAATATCGTCGGCAGTAAGTTTTGCACCCATCTGGTGCATTTTGTTGATATCGATTTTGTTGATAAGTGAAGGCAACCACATTCCCTCGTCGGCTTGCGCTAAAAGGGAATACATAAGTACCCCGAGAGCAAAAATTAATTTTTTAAAATTCATATACATCTGCTTTATTCTGATTTGTGTAATTGTTCCCAATATTCGAGTGCACGGCGCGTATGCGGTATTACAATGGTACCGCCAACTAAATTTGCCACACCAAAAATTTCGAAAAGTTCGTCGGTTGTGAGCCCCAGCTCATAACATTTTTCAAGATGGTATTTTATACAATCGTCGCATCGCAAAATCATTGAACTTACCAGTCCAAGCATTTCTTTGGTTTTTGCCGATAGAGCCCCATCCTGATATGCAATGGTATCGAGACTGTAAATACGTTTCATTACTTTGTTATTTTCGGCCTCAAGTATTTTTTCGTTCATTTTTGAACGATATGCATTAAATTCTTCTACACAATTAGTCATCAATCACTATATTATTAATTTATTGAAGTTTAGCTATCGGTAACCGGCTTCCCGATTAATGTAGTTTGTGTGCATTTTTCGATTTTTACCATAACAAGATCGCCCTTTTTAAAGTTTTGACGAGGAAAAACAACGACTTTATTTTGCGAAGTACGTCCGAATAAATCATTCTCCGACTTTTTTGAACTTCCCTCAACCAATACTTCAAAGGTTTTCCCAATGTCGTTTTGATTGCTTTGAAGCGAAAGCGTATTTTGCAATTCGATCATCCTCGACAATCTTTCAGATTTTACCTCTTCGCTTACGTCGTCGGGTAAATGTTTAGCAGCATAAGTACCCGGACGTTCTGAATATTTAAACATAAAAGCCGTATCGAAATGTACCCATTCCATTAAACTCAGCGTTTGTTGAAAATCCTCTTCGGTTTCGCCGCTAAATCCGCAAAAAATATCGGTACTGAGCCCGCAGCCGGGAATAATATTTTTAATTGCTTCAATGCGCTGCATGTACCATTGGCGGTCGTATTTACGATTCATTCGTTTAAGCACTTCGCTGCTTCCGCTCTGAAAAGGTAAATGGATATGCTTGCATACATTTGGTGTTTGAGCAATGGTTGTAAGCAATTTATCTGAAATATCTTTAGGATGTGAAGTAGTAAAACGCACACGCATTTGCGGCTGGCTTTGCGCAACAGCTTTCAGTAAATCGGGGAATCTGAATGGCTTAGGCTCGCCTTCGGGCTGCCACTTGTACGAGTTTACATTTTGCCCTAAAAGACTCACTTCCTTAACACCATTTTGTGCCAGATTGGCAACTTCGTTAATTACATCCTGCGGATCGCGGCTTCGTTCGCGCCCGCGGGTATAGGGTACAATACAATATGTACAAAAATTGTTGCATCCACGGGTTATCGATACAAAGCCTGTAACCGAACCATCATCAAGTCTTTTAGGCACAATACTGTCGTACGTTTCAATAGTCGACAATTCAACATTTATTGCCTGCTGCCCATCAATCGCTTTATCAATAAGATATGGCAAATCGCGATATGCATCGGGGCCGGCCACCAAATCAACTGCTTTTTTCTCAAGCAATTCGTCAGCCAGCCTTTCGGCCATACAACCAATCATTCCTACAATCAAACCTTTGCGTTTCTTTTTGTACGACTTAAACAAGTTTAACCTGCCCCAAACCCGCTGCTCGGCATTATCGCGTACCGAACAGGTATTAATAAGCAACACATCGGCCTGGTTTTGATCCTTTGTTATTTCGTAACCACGCTGAGCCATAATAGATGCTACCACTTCGCTATCGGCCACATTCATCTGGCATCCGTATGTCTCAATATATAATTTTTTACTCATTGTTTGTTTTTTGAAATAAGATTGCAAATTTATACTCTATTTTTTAATTGAAAGAAACATTTCTCAGGGTTTATCGTAAAGTACTGATATACTTAAGTTTATAGTAGTTTTTTATTTTAGCATTATCAGCAAGAGCTCAAAGTTAATCAACCTGCTCATGCTCTGTTATAATAATTTTGCTATATTAACACCATAAGCATTAACTGATAAAATTGAGAATGACAAAGTTTTGATAATTATATTTTTATATTTTTGATTAAAATTTATGTAATAGATCGTTAGATTTTAAATATGAGACAATAGACTTTGTTTGTAAAAAAACTTAACATCAGCAATCCACACAATCAAAACACAAACAACTCATTATCTCTATATTAAAAATATTAACGATCGATTTTTACTAATAAAGTATTTTTTTACAGTTATTCGTTGTTATAACTAAGCCACACAAAATGATTAAAAATTACTGCAACATAAAAAAACCGGCAATTGTTTTCACGTTTCTTTTTTTCCTGTTTTATGTAAGCTCAGCACAAAACTACGAGCGCAACTGGGGCATAAATGTCGATTACGGATCGATAGAATACCGAGGTGAGCTGGGTGATCAGTTTTGGGACCTGGGCCAGTGGCAGGGAGGTTATGGAGTTGAAGTGTCGCGATATTTATCGCCATTATTTAACTTTGGTTTGCGTGGCGGATACAATTTTTTATCGGTTTGGACTCCCGACTCGGCTTACTCAATGACCGGCGATATGTTTACTGCAATGGGTAACATCGAAATTAAACTAGCCAACGGAATTACCATGAGCGAAGATGCGGTAATAAAACCCTATGTAAAACTTGGTGCCGGAAAAATGTTTGGCGATACCTGGGGAAAAAGCATGGACGATGATGGCAACCGGTTCAATAAACACCTTAACGACTGGATTTACTCGGTTGGAGGTGGGCTCAAAATAAAACTTACCGACCACATTAATGCTTATGCCGAAGTAGGAAATTTATGGGTTACCGCAGTAGGCATGGACGGATCGCGTAGTGACCCGCAGCAAGATCAGTTTATCAAACTTAACATTGGCCTTTCGGTTTCGCTGGGGAGTTTTAAAGATACAGATCGCGATGGCGTAGCCGATAAACACGATGAATGCCCGAATACGCCTCCCGATGTTGAGGTTGACCAGGCCGGATGCCCACTTGATGCCGATGGCGATGGAATACCCGATTACCGCGATGAGTGTATGTACGAGCCGGGAACTGAGCAAACCAAAGGATGCCCCGATACCGACGGCGACGGACTGGCCGACAAATACGATGCATGCCCCGAAGAACCCGGACCAATATCGAACAAAGGATGTCCAATTGAAGAGAAAGAAAAAGAAAAAAGTGAAGAATCAGGTGGAGCAAATACTCAGGCTGCTCCCCAGGGAGTATCGGCAGGTGGAGTTAACATATTTTTTGTATACCCGGGAGCTAACGGACAAATGCCACAGATTTATTCAACAAATACCGGTGGAGGAATGATTAACGACCGCGACAACGACGGTATTGCCGATAATATTGACAACTGCCCCGATCAACCCGGCTCACTCAGTAATGCAGGATGCCCTGATGCTCAATCGCAAGTTGCTTCAAATACTTATTCGGCTTTTTCAAATATTAGTGGCGGCTGCCCTAACGATATTGATTGCGATGGAATTTCGGATCAATTTGACAAATGCCCCGATCAGCCAGGATCGATCAGAAATAAAGGTTGTCCCATAGAGCACCTCAGCCCTAAGTGGCGTAAAGAGTACTCGATTAATCCTGTTCATTTTGTTACCGGCAAAAGCTTTTTAACCGACTACTCACGTGCACATGTCGATAAGCTGATTGAAACCATGATGAATAATCCCGAACTGAATGTTTGGTTGTTTGGACATACCGACGCACGCGGATCGGAAGATTTTAACGCTCGCTTATCGGAAGACAGGCTGCGATCAATTGTAAATTATATGACAAGCAAGGGTATTGATAAAGACCGGATATATACAATGGCCTTTGGCGAAAGTTTTCCGGCAGCACTCGGCACACAACCCGAAGAGTTAAAGAAAAACCGAAGAGTTGATTTTTATTTATTCGAATTTCAATAGAAATTAAAGAACACAAAAACAAAGGGCGTTGCAAAATTATGTAACGCCCTTTGTTTCTTATCTATTTTCAAAATCTAACTTACCAGTTCGCATTTAAATGCTCCTACTTTAAAATTTAACTGCATCATTACCGGAGTTTTTTTATCGTCGGTAGTAAACCACATATTGATAGGATTACCCGGGTCGAAAAGTTTACCACGTTTAATAATTGGTTCGAGCCTGTAGCATTTCTTTTTCCCATCGTTGGTTTTTATCTCTTCAATTCCGGCATAGCGAATATCGAGCATGTACCAATTGTCGGTATCCCAAAACGGTACCGAAAGAATATCGTTGGGTTTTAATGTTTCGAGCTTACCCGAATACCGTATATTGTACATTAAAGCAACAACATCGCAAACCCCTTCGCTGATTTTATGATTACCCGAATGTTTGCTTACTGCCGAAAGATTATCGTGATCGAACTGTACATGGTTCTGAAAGCGGTAACGCTGCTCGTGCAAATTTTTAGTAGCCACTACCGGCAAATAGTTGTCGATATCGATAACACTGCCATAGTAATTGTTTACTTCGAACAGGGCATCGGCCAAACCGGTTGTGTAACCATGCAGCACTACATGCACCATTTTTTTATTATCGATTATTGTATCGCGGGTTACAAACGAAGCCTCGCCACCTTTGATAAAACCAAATTTTAAATGATAGTTTAACACCTCGTGTGGAAAAGTAGCATAAGCTGCAATGCTAAACATTGCTAAGGTTAATATGATAAACAAGCGTTTCATGTGCGTAATGTATTTTGTTGTATAGTTTAAAAGAAACAAACATCTTGCCAAATTTTATACCGTAATGGGAATAAACTCTGAAACATTCACCTAAGGTCGAATTTAATCAGGGAGTAAGCAGCCAAATGCTATTAGCCATTAGCCATTAGCCAACTTCCCCAATACACTGTTTTTAGGTTTTGTTGCAATAAAATCTTTTAAATAGAAAGGTTCGAAATATGCTGTATCGACAAATTTTTCTGCTTCAAATTGTTTATGAGCAAGAATTGCCATGTGTGCTGCCGAGGAGTATATTTCATCAATAAAAAATGCATTTTGATGAGCAATTAGCCCTTTACATTTTTGAGCACCATTGCCAAAAAAGAAGAGACGTTTGCTTTTTAATTCTTCAGAAAAAGCATGCTCATCAATGATCAACGCTTCCACCTCGCTCAAAGTTTCGGCTTTGTGGTTAAAAGAAGCGGTGTAAACCTCCATACGGCGGGCATCAATCATGGGTACAAACACATCGTTATCCGAAAGTTCGAAACCAAAGTGCGAGCAATTAGCAACAACATGCTGTGCCATAGCCTGCAAAGGGCAAACAGCAATAAGCGGAATACCGGCTCCATAACACAAACCTTTTGCAGCCGACACCCCAATGCGTAGTCCGGTGTACGAGCCGGGGCCCCGGCTCACGGCAACAGCGGTAAAATCGGATACATTCAGTTTATTCTCCCTCAACAACTCATCGATAAACACGGTGAGCAATTTCGAATGGTTCAAGCCGCTTTTATCTTCGCGCAAAGCCAGCACACGGCCATTTTGGGCAATAGCCACCGAACACACTTCGGTGGAGGTTTCGATACAAAGGATTTTTGACATGTTTCTTTCAATTAAGTGCACAAAAATGCATCAAGGCTTAAATATATCAATAGCTCGGTTGATTAGAAATTCTTTAATCAGCTTATCAGAAACCTCGGGAACGATGTACTCAACTGGTTCGGAATAGTCGATATCTTTATGGAAAGCTAATTGTTGGCGAAAAAGCTTTTCGGAAAATTGAGTAGGAAATAATTTTATGGCTTCATTTGCAACCTCTTCAATTGCATAAAAATCCTTCAAAATAAAATACAGATCGACATAATCCTTCCACTTTGCTCTCCGACCCAAAGCAAATGCTTTCATTGCCGAAAGTGTCAATAAAGAAGGGATTGTAATCTGTTTTTCAATCTTAATAGGATGATTGATGGGATAGGGATAATTAAAAAAAGTCACTTTCACGTTATTAATCATCAAATGCATCTGGTCATAATCTTCAAATATTGAAACTTGCTTGAACGGCATTTTTAACAAAGCTGCTTTAATCCGCGCCAAGTTCAATTTTGATGGGGTGAAAAGATCAAAATCGATTGAACGACGATGCCCTAGGTGTAAGGCTATAGCAGTTCCTCCTACCAAATAAAAAGTACGGTTAAAGTTGCTAAGATAAGGAAGCAACTCAAGTTGGTTTTGATTCAATATTTCAAGATGCATATCGCTGTAGTAATAAAGAGAAATAATTACGTGTTAACTCATGAAAGTTCCCTTTTCTTCGATCGCTCATAGCGATTGAACGTTTATACAACTCAGCCACATAGTTAATCCCCAAAAGGTCAAACAATTTCAACACCGCTTTCATGTCACCATAGTTGAAAATAGTTTCCACCAACAGCTCATGGCTTATCTCCTCCTTTTTATTTTCAGGGATGTACCAGAAAAGGACACTATTTTCGCGTATAAAAGATTTAATTTCAGGCGTGTTCATTGAGATTGATTATTTCTGTAAAGATATAAAAAATATTTTTTTATGATGAATGCTGAATTAAAACATGTTTAAAACTGGACGACATAAAAAAAGTTGTTTGCCTTCAACAACTCATCGATAAACACGGTGAGCAATTTCGAATGGTTCAAGCCGCTTTTATCTTCGCGCAAAGCCAGCACACGGCCATTTTGGTCAATAGCCACCGAACACACTTCGGTGGAGGTTTCGATACAAAAGATTTTTGACATACATTGAAATTTTTTGCAAATATGGGAAGGTTTTATGGAAGTTTAAACAAAATTATTGACGATTGCTCAAATACAATCAATCGATACAGCAGGTAATTAAGCCACTATACATTTTTATCAGGATGCCAAAAAACAATAATTATATCGCTAATTTTTCAAACAGAATACCTATTTTGCATTGATTATGTTATTTTTGCAAATACAAACAAGTATTCGCATTAACAGGGTGTAACAGCAAATGCAAAAAATATTACAAATATTAGCAATGCAACGTGTACCGATACAGGTTCCGGCCCTCATACTGCTAATGTAACAATTAAAGCCATGCCCGATGTGGGTGAATATGAGTAACCTTATTATTCTATAGATAGCAATAAACTTAAATCGAATATCTAACTATTGTGTTTATTCATTTCATATAAAACAATATCGCTGTTCTCGGTATCTTAAGAATTATTACATCTATACATAAAAACATTATTGGATGCAATTTTTTAATAACTTTGATATTATATTTAAGTTTTATTTATTGCCTATCGAAACAATTACATTTGTGATGAGAAACACTTAAAGGGGGAAGAGAATGTTAAATGATGAATAAACTAAAAGAAAAAAACGCTCAATATTTGAACTCATTCTTGATGAAATTAAGCTTCATATTTGTAGTTTTTATTTTTTCGTCAGTAAATGCTTTTGCTGATATTATATCCTTCTCTTCCTCCAATCCATCAACTCAATCTTCAAATTTTGCAATACCCTCGACAAATCAAATTATTTATCAAGGTGTTATTGAACTTGATGTTTTTAATAATAATGGATCAAATCTTAAAACAGTTACTTTTATACCTACAGGCACGTTTGCAACAAATGACATCGTCAATTATAAATTTCACTGGAATACAACGAACAATATATCTGGCGCAAATAATAAAACAACTACAACGATACTATCATCAGGTAATCAAGTGGAAATTAAAATAAATAATGAATGGTTTTCAGATGAGACAACATACTATTTTTGGATTACAGCTGATGTTGATGCAAATGCAACAATTGGAAACTATATTGCAATTAATGCACTTACTGTAGATGATTTCGATTTTGAAAAGGGGTCAAAAATAGGCACGATGTATGGTGGGAGCATACACACATTTGGTAATAATATGCCACTTATTACTCTAAATACAGCACCACTTACAGGCTTTTATTATAGTGAGGGGTTTGGCCCATCTGCATATCAAAGTTACACCGTTAGTGGATCTGATCTGACTAGTGATATTTCAATTTCAGCCCCGGTGCATTATGAAGTTTCAACCTTAAGTAATACTGGTTATTCTTCTTCAATCACACTAAATCATAGTTCAGGTGTTGTTTCTCCTACTACAATTTATGTCCGATTAAAAGCTGGTTTATCAACTGGTTCTTACAACACAGAGATTATTCAGCATAATTCTAGTGGAGCTACTCCCCAAATGGTTTCTTGTAGTGGCTATGTAAAATGCTATACTCCTAAACCAATTGTTACATCTCCAATTTCATTATGTTTAAATGAAGTTGCAACACCATTAAATGCAACAGGTCAAAATTTAGCTTGGTTAGATTATGGTAACAGTAGTGTAGGAGGAAATAATGATCCTACAATAATAGAATATTTTCAAGTAAGTGCCCAGAACTATTATACCTACTTTACTGTAAAATCAAATGCAACTTATGCTGAAATCAATTCCTTTGACTGGGGTATCCCTTCATTTCAAAGTGTAAGTAATGTGAGTTTTGCCATCCAACACGCAAATGGGGCTTCTATCCCCAATGGGTTACAAATAAACCCTCCAGTTACTGCCACTGCAGGTGCTGCTTTTTTAAAGCAAACAGCTTCTTTCTCAGGGATAGTTTTAACGCCCGGCAGTTATCGTATCGCCCTTGTTACTGGTAGTGGAAATTTTGGACGCTTTCAACAACCATCCTATCCACAAACAGAAACCACGGGTACAGCTTCTATTACAGGAAAAGAGAATCATCAGTTGTTTTACAACATACAATACTCTTATCAATTTCAAACTTCAACAGCACCAACACCAAGTACTGATGTTGAGGGTACATTTTATTACTATGTTACTCAAGAAATTAATGGCTGTACAAGTGAACCTGCAACCATTGAGGTAATTGTTTCAACTGATGGGCCCAACCAACCCGGCTCCATTACCGGCAACACTACTCTTTGCCCCGGTGCCACAGGTGAAACTTACAGCATTGATCCCGTATCTGGAGCAACCAGTTATACATGGACAGTACCTACAGGCTGGAGTATAACTTCCGGGCAAGGATCAACGGAAATAACAGTAAGTACTGGCACAACCGGTGGAACAATAAGCGTTGTTGCAGTAAATGATTGTGGAATAAGTGATAATCCTTCGACACTTTCGGTTAGTACCCAAGATAACGAAGCCCCTGCTATTACATGCCCTACCGACCAGACTTTTGATGCAAATTACACCGGCTGTACATACCAGGTGCCAAATGATAATAGCCTGGATGCATTGGCTACTGATAATTGTGTGGTTGCATCGATAACACACAACTACAACGGAGGGGGCAACAGCCTCAACGGCGAATCGTTCCCGGTAGGAACTACAACCGTAACGTGGACTGCAAGCGATGGTGGAGGCTTAGAATCAATATGTGATTTTGACATTACCGTAGTAAATCCTGTATCGGCAACGGTCTCACGATTTTCATTAAACAACGAATGTCCTGAATTGTTTAAATACCAAGGCTTTAACGCAAACAGCGAAAATTACGATGCAGGTTCAACAAAAATTGTTTTTACTGTTACACTAAACAGTGATCCGTCATCAGGATGGAATTTCGATTACGAACTTACGGGTGCAAATATCCGCACAGGATTATCGGGGGCGGGAATTGATCCGTATTACGAATCATCAACCGGCAACATACCTGTACCAGCTGGCAATAGTTCTATTAATTTAACCTTTTATGTTGATAACGATCCTCCGGTAATAGTTGAACCTTTGCTTACAATACGGAATGTTAGCGATGGCAACTGCACAAATCCTTCTTCCACATCTGAATCAATAACTATTAAAGCCATGCCCGATGTGGGCGATTATGAATAATCTAGATAAAAAGTCATTAGTCATTAGTCAATAAGTCAGTAG
>CAZARW010000002.1:23178-94856 GCA_964487645.1 uncultured Prolixibacteraceae bacterium | reverse complement strand
AATCATCAAACTTTCCGATTTTCGGGCATTGCTGCTTTTAATCGCATACTCAAAAATTTTGTATGCCGGCTTTGGAGCCTGTATAACTTCCGATATAAAAACATTCGTTAAAAAAGGCATCAAACCGGTGTTTTCGATTTTTTGATGTTGAACTTCTTTAAACCCGTTAGTAATAATATGAATTTTGTATCCCCGTGTTTGGAGCTCGGCAAGTACATCAATGGTGTTTGGGAAAAGCTCGGTTTGTGTTGTCATTTTTTCAAGATACAAATCGTCTAACCGTGTAGCACCCATTTCCGGTTCAAGGTCAAACTGAGCCAGCGAATCGGTGTGCCGTTTAGTTCTGAGGATATCTTTGGGCATACGTTGCTCACGATATTCAGCCCATAAAGCGGCATTAATTTCTGAATATACTTTGAAATACTGATCAAACGATGGAAGTTTATCAAGCAATTTCAGCTCATTAAAAGCCTCTTTCATTGCCATGTATGAGTTGGCTTCAAAATCGTACAAAGTATTATCCAAATCAAAAAAAAGATGTTTATATTTTGTCATAAAACAGTTTGATCGTTTATTTTATTTGCTGATTTCCTTCAACAACAATTACAATTTCACCTTTTACGTTTTTTTGGCTAAAATGCTCAATAAGTTCAGGGAGTGTACCCCGAGCATTTTCTTCGTGTAGTTTCGAAAGTTCACGGCATACACACACTCTCCTGTCGGCTCCAAAAAACTCCAAAAATTGTTCAAGTGCTTTTATTAAACGGTATGGCGATTCGTAAAAAACTATTGTACGACTCTCAGAACTCAATTCTTTTAATCGTTTTTGCCTTCCTTTTTTTTGAGGTAAAAATCCCTCAAAACAAAACTTATCGCATGGCAAACCCGAGTTAACCAGGGCCGGCACAAAAGCAGTTGCACCAGGCAGTGTTTCAACATCAACTCCCAGTTCAATACAGGTTCGCACCAGCAAAAATCCCGGATCCGAAATTCCCGGTGTCCCGGCATCAGTAATCAAAGCAATGGTTTCGCCCCCAAGTATGCGGTGTGCAATATGCTCCGATGTTTTGTGCTCGTTAAAAGCATGGTGCGATTGCATTTTTGTGTTGATTTCGAAATGATGCAACAATTTTGATGAGTTGCGGGTATCTTCAGCTAAAATAGTATCAACACCTTTAAGTATTTCAACAGCACGAAAAGTCATATCGCCCAAATTTCCTACTGGTGTGGGTACTAAATAAAGTTTCGACATAAAAACATCTTTTTTAGTTATCGAAACGGCGTTTAACCAAATCGATAAATTTCAGGCTTGTTTCGTTTTTTTCCCACTCAAAATTTTCTTCGAGATACGAAATAGCTTCTACAAGATTTCCCGAGTTATCAATCTCGTCGATTGTTGTTTCGAATCGACTCATATTGTTTTCGAACAACTCGCGCGTAAATAAAAACCGATCGTTTATTCCTATAGCTTTTTTCAAATTCTGAATAGGTTTTGCCTTAATGCGTGATTGTTTCTGAGCCAGTGAGGCAAATTTTTCGTTCAACGATGGCTCATGCGAAAACGATTCACCTAAAACCTTGTTATTCTCGTTTTGTTTTTTTGATTTTACTTTATCGGCCAAAGCTTTATCAACATTATCTAAAACTTTAGCTTCGGATTTCTCAGCTTCGGATTGTGAATGATTATTGACAACAATATCTGATTTATCGTCGGTGTTAGATTGCCTGTCTTTCGCTACAACATTACTTGCTTGTGAGTTTTCAATGGCCGGTTGCTCAGCGTTTTCAATATCCGAAACAGGTTTCTCGTTTGCAACAGGAGCATTATCCGGCATCACAAATTCATCATCTGCATGGTACTCCTCTTTACTCTGTTTTTTGTCTTCTGAATCCAAGGTTTCAGAATTGAACGAATCGCTCTCTCTTTCAACTTTTTCGGTTTCAATTACACTCTCAGAATGAGTTTCAGGCACAATTTCGGGGTTCTTTGTTTCTTTATCAACATTATCAACCCGTTTAAGTAACGAAATTTCGTGCATTAACGATTGAATTTTCGATTGACAAATATCAACCAAAACATTCGATTGGTTATTGCTTTCGTCAATAGCTTCAACTAAAAGAAGCAACTCTTCAATATCCTTTTTTATCAGTCCGATTATGATTTTATTATCCATAATATCAACAGTTAACGCTCAAATTTATATTTTGGTATCGCTTTGTTAGCGCAAAAGTATTATATTCAGGGCTCGAATTGAAAGAATTCGAACTAAATATTATACTTTTGAAACTGTAAATTTACTTTTTTTGTACAATTGCACCGATGTTTCTCGAAAAAGATTTAAGTAATAAACCACAAAAAGGATGGATTGAAGTTATTTGCGGCTCGATGTTTTCGGGAAAAACCGAAGAACTGATTCGTCGGCTGAACCGTGCAAAAATAGCAAAGCAACGTGTTGAGATTTTTAAGCCTGCAATTGACATTCGCTATTCGGATGAAGATGTTGTTTCGCATAACGAAAATGCTATTCGCTCAAGCCCTGTAAATACCGCCTCGAACATTATTTTGCTTACAGGCAATGTTGATGTAATAGGTATTGACGAAGCACAATTTTTCGACTCAGGCATAGTTGATGTTTGCAATCAGCTGGCCAACATGGGTATACGTGTAATTGTTGCCGGCCTCGACATGGATTTTCAGGGAAAACCATTTGGCCCAATGCCGCAACTGATGGCTATTGCCGAATATGTGACAAAGGTACATGCAATTTGTATGCGCTGCGGAGGATTGGCAAATTTTTCTCATCGATTGTCAGATCAGGAAAAATTGGTACTTTTAGGGGAGAAAAATGAGTACGAGCCTCTTTGCCGAGAGTGTTTTACCGAATTATCAAAAAAGAAAAAATAACATGACTACAAACCTTTCCATCGCTACAGTTATAAATGCCAGGGTAATCCATCAAGGACAAAAATTACCAATCCGATACATCTCAACCGACTCAAGAACGATAGTATCGGGGCTCGAAACTTTATTTTTTGCTTTAGTAACACCCCGTAACGACGGACACAATTTTTTACGAAAAGCATACGATAAAGGAGTGCGTAGTTTTGTTATATCAAACGAGAAAAAAAACTTATCGGCCTATACCGATGCTACCTTTTTGTGTGTCGACAACACACTCGAAGCTCTTCAATTACTCTCGAAATCGATACGCGAAAAGTTTCAGGGTAATGTAATTGGAATAACCGGAAGCAATGGTAAAACAATTGTTAAAGAATGGCTCAGCGAATTACTGGTTGACGATTACAAAATCATCAGAAGCCCTAAAAGCTATAACTCACAAGTTGGAGTACCACTCTCGGTGTGGCTGCTCGACAACGAAGCCGACATGGCATTTATCGAAGCCGGAATATCGCAACCCGGCGAAATGGAAAAGTTGCAGCCAATTATTCAACCCCGCTACGGAATTATTACCAATATTGGCGAAGCACACCAATCGAATTTCGAATCGCTGGAACAAAAAGTAGATGAGAAACTTAAACTTTTTAAAGATTCGGAAGTAATTATTTACCGAAAAGATTACCCTGCAATTGATGCAGCGGTGCAAAAAATGGTCGAAAACGACGGCGTTTTTGCCGTTAGCTGGTCGATGATGGACGAAACAGCCGATTTATTTATCTACTTTGTACAAAAAATCCCCGAGGGATGTGGTATAATTGGACAAGTACAGGATAAACAATATGCAATTTCAATCCCGTTTTCGGACGATGCAAGTGTCGAAAATGCCATCACCTGCCTGGCAGCACTCATTGCCATAGGAAAAGATCAGGATCAGATACTCGAACGTTTTAGTACTCTGCAACCTATTGCTATGCGCATGGAAATGCGGCAAGGAATAAATAACTGCGTACTTATTAACGACTCGTACAATTCTGATCTCAACTCGCTATCGATTGCTCTCGACACACTGGATCAACAAGCCAGTCAGGATTTTATGCCCAAAACACTTATTTTATCTGATATATACTATTCGTCGAAAAGCGATAATGAACTATACGACGAGGTTTCGCAACTTGTAAAACTCCGGAGTATTGAACGCTTTATCGGGATTGGCCCAAACCTGAAAAAAAACAGCCACAAATTTTCAGGCAATGCCAGTTTTTTTTCATCAACAGCCGATTTCTTATCAAAACTTCCCGGCCTGGGGCTGCAAAACGAAATCATTCTACTCAAAGGTGCCCGCGATTTTCATTTCGACCAAATAGCCTCACTTTTGCAGGATAAGGCACACGAAACAGTACTCGAAATTGACTTATCGGCAATGATTCGAAATTTAAATTATTTCAAATCGTTGTTAAAACCCGAGACTAAAATCATGGCCATGGTTAAAGCATTTTCATACGGCAGCGGCATGGCCGAAGTTTCGCGCCTGCTGGAGTTTCATCAGGTCGATTATTTGGCAGTTGCTATTGCCGACGAAGGAGTTGCTCTACGCAAAGCCGGCATCTCAATTCCAATTGTTGTTATGAATCCCGAGGAACATAGCTTTGAAATGTTGTTTGAACACATGCTTGAACCAAACATTTATTCGAAACGCCTGCTCGATCAATTTTTGCTCTCGGCGCAACGAAATGCTGTTTGCAATTTTCCTATTCATGTAAAAATTGATACCGGGATGAAACGTCTGGGCTTCGAAACCGAAGACGAGATAAAATACTTGCTTGAAAAAGTAAAACGCGGGAATGTTTTACATATAAGCTCGGTATTTACTCATCTTGCAGCAAGCGACACCCCCGAAGAAGATACATTTACTCAAATACAAATTCACCGTTTTGATAAATTGGCTACTGTAATTCAGAACAATACCGATCATCATGTACTCCGACATGTACTAAACTCGGCCGGTATCGAACGTTTTCCAAACAGCCAGTTTGATATGGTACGTTTGGGAATTGGTCTATACGGAGTGAGCAGTGTAGCAGAAAGTAAGGTAAGCAATGTTAGCACTTTAAAAACCACAATTTCGCAAATCCGAAATATTCCAAAAGGCGAAACAATTGGCTATGGCCGAAAAGGGAAAGCAAAAAGCGATATAAAAATAGCGACACTCCCCATTGGATATGCCGATGGATTTAACCGCCGATTGAGTAATGGAGTAGGTAAAGTATGGATAAACGGAAAACTTGCTCCGGTAATTGGTAATGTATGCATGGATATGTGCATGATTGATATTACCGGAATTGATGTTTCGGAGGGTGACAGGGTAATTGTTTTTGGAGAAGATTATCCGGCTACTGAAATGGCTATAGCTCTTGGAACAATTCCTTACGAAATATTTACATCGGTTTCGCAACGTGTAAAACGTGTATATTTTCAAGAATAAACCCATGCAACAACTTGTTGAATGCGTGCCGAATTTTAGCGAGGGACGAAATCATGAAACCATCAAACAAATAGCTTTAGCCATTAAAAGTGTTGATGGTGTAACCTTAGCTGATATTGACAGTGGCTATGCTGCAAACCGTACGGTATTTACCTTTTGGGGATCACCCAAAGCTGTTGCACAAGCAGCATTTTTATCGGCAAAAACAGCAAAAAATCTTATCGATATGAGCAAACATCAAGGCGAACATCCACGCTTTGGAGCTATTGATGTGCTTCCCTTTATTCCGCTCAAAAACATCACGATGGGCCAAATAATTGATTTAGCTCGTCAATGCGCAGAAAAAATTGGAAATCAATTAAATATTCCGGTATACTGCTACGAATACGCAGCTTATTCACCGAAACGAAGAAACCTGGCTGCCTGTCGCAAAGGCCAATACGAAGGCTTAGCTGAAAAAATGAAAACAGCTTGCCAAAAACCCGATTTTGGGCCTCAATCGTTTACCGAATCAGTAGCTAAATCGGGGGCTTGTGCTGTTGGTGCCCGCAAGTTTTTACTGGCATACAACATCAACTTAAACACTCAATCGGCTCAAATTGCCGGAGACATAGCAGCCGAAATACGTGAAAAAGGGAAAATTAAACGAGACCTTAAAGGAAACATTGTTTACAACCAGCATAAAAAACCCATATACGAACCCGGCTTACTGAAAAATACAAAAGCGATTGGCTGGTACATCGACGATTTTAAAAAAGCACAAGTTTCGTTCAATATTGTCGATATTGAAACAACCCCAATACATGTTGTATACGAAACAACTTGCAGCGTAGCCCAAAAATACGGATGCACTGTTAGCGGCTCCGAACTTGTTGGTTTAATACCCGAAAAAACACTAATTGAAGCCGGAATTTATTTCTTTAAAAAAAACAATCAAAATATTCCTGATAGTAATTCCTGCATTATCGACAAAGCTATTGAAATGCTTGGGCTTAATGATGTTAAAAAATTTGACAAGAATACAAAGATTCTGTATATATAATGCTTGTTATACTTATTGCATTAAATACAATTCATTATCCAAGCTTACTAATTCGTTCGAGTTTATTTTGATCAAGAATTCGCACTTTACGTCCATCGATAGCTAATAATTTTTCGCCAACAAATCCAGACAATGTACGTATTGCATTTGAAGTAGTCATATTTGATAAACTCGCCAGATCCTCGCGCGAAAGGTATGCTCTAATAGTTGCTCCATCGGGTTCAAGACCGTATTTATCGGCAAGAAGCAAAATTGATTCGGCAAGACGCCCTCTGATATGCTTTTGAGTAAGGTTTACCGTGCGTGCATTTGAAAATCCCAGTTCTTTGGCAAGCTTTGTAAGCAAACGAAGAGTTACTGCACTGTTTTTTAAAAGGCGGTCAAAAAAGAAATCGCGGTCGATATAACATATCTCCGATTCCTCAAGTGCAACAGCCGATGAAATATGAATTTCGCCGGCAAGCAATGCCCGGTAACTCACAAAACCGCCGGGTTTTACCATACGCAATATTTGCTCGCGCCCGCCTACTCCTTCTTTAAAAATTTTAACCTTTCCTCTTTCGAGCGTTATAAACGATTTAGGAATATCTCCCTCTTCATAAATCAACTCATTTTTTTTCACCACAACGCATTGTATATGGCCTTCCAAATCAGCTTTTTCATCATCGTTTAAAAACCTGAATATTGATTTTTTAGCCAAAAGAGGAGATGTGCCAGATGAACTGTCGGTAAACATAATCAAAGGTTTTACTTTAGTATTGCTTCAAAGTTAATCTTTTTATCGAACTAACATGTTATATAACACACGTTTTTGCTCATTATCAAAAAAATGAGTACACATTGCAACATCAATATTGGGCAACCAAAGGCATTTTGCGTCCAAAGCCAAAAGCTTTTGACGACACACGCAATATTGGTGGAGTTTGAAATCGCTTATACTCATTGTAATTTACAAGGCGAATGGTTTTAAAAACAATTTCAGAGTCGAAACCTTGTTTAATGATTTCGTTGGGCGATTTATTTTGTTCGATATATGCATACAATATTTTATCGAGAACAGCATAATCGGGCAGCGAATCAGAATCTTTCTGATCGGGTCGTAGCTCAGCCGAAGGAGGTTTGATAATTGTATTGTTGGGGATAATTTCGCTGTTCTGATTTATAAAGTGAGCCAGGTTAAATACATCAGTTTTATACACATCGGCCAGCACCGACAAGCCTCCATTCATATCGCCATACAAGGTTCCGTAGCCAACAGCACATTCGCTTTTATTGCTGGTATTAAGTAAAATATTTCCAAATTTATTCGATAAAGCCATTAATAAAACACCCCGTGCACGTGCCTGGATATTCTCTTCGCTTACATCGGGAGGTAAATCTCCAAAAACCGGAGACAGGCCATATTCAAACTCATCAACAATTTTTTGTATTGGTATTGTCTGGTATTCAATTCCTAAATTTTGAGCAAGGGCAACTGCGTCGTCAACACTATGCTTTGACGAATATTTTGAGGGCATAAGCAATACCCGCACATTTTGGGGGCCCAAAGCACGCACAGCTAAAACTGCAACAACAGCTGAATCAATTCCTCCCGAAAGCCCTAAAGTTGCAGACCTAAAACCACATTTGCCAAAATAATCACTTATCCCCAAAACCAGTGCATCGTATATTTTTTTTATTGGGGTAACTCCCGGTTGGATATTTTTTTGATTCAAATCGGCTAAATCAACAATCCTGAAATCTTCGGTAAAATATTTCAACTCATGAATTATCTCTCCTTTAGCGTCGATAACCATTGACCCCCCGTCAAAAACAATTTCGGTTTGAGCTCCAACCTGATTTACATACACTAAAGGCACAGAATATTTGCTGGCATTATTCTTCAAAACCGTTTTCCTACTGTCTTCCTGATCGTTTGAAAAAGGCGATGCGGCAATATTTATAATGCAATATGGATTAAATTTACTGAGCTCTTCGAGAGGTGATGTTATATAGAGTTCACTTTTGGCAAAACTGTTATTGCTTGGCTGGTTATCCCATAAATCTTCGCAAATAGTCAGTGCAATTTTTTCCCCTTTTAACTCAATCACATCAAAATTCCGATTGGGTTCAAAATGCCTGTACTCGTCAAAAATATCGTATGTAGGTAAAAGTGTTTTATGAATGGTTTTTTCAACCACCCCGTTACGAATAAACAATGCTGAATTATACAAACGCTTACCTCGTCGGCTGTAATTAACCGTAGGTGCACCAACTATAGCCGCAATGTTTAAACACTGTGAAGCAATGTTTTCGACGGCAATCTGCGTTTTTTCAATAAACTCACTGCGCTCGAGCATATCGTGAGGATAATATCCACAAACCGACAATTCGGAAAAAACAACCAAATCGGCTCCGGCAGCTTGTGCTTTATTTATCGATTGAATGATTTTCGAACTATTATCCGAGAAATTTCCAATATGATAGTTGTTTTGAACTAATGCAATTTTCACGTATATGTTATTTTGTACCCTCCTCAGGTTTTGTTCCTTATAGCATTACAATTTGTTTGCATAATAAAGTATGCAATCTGTACAATTATTCAGCACTCAATGTGAGCAACAAAAAATAGTTCAAAAAATGAAAAAACAATCAAATTTAAAACATTACCCCTAATGCTAAACGTGCCGAATTAAAAATGCTTTTTTCATTTAAAGGCGATATTTTTGAAATATCCGAAAGGCCGTTTTCGTATTGTAAACCAATAACTATTGCGGTATTGCCACCAACATCGTACTCAACACCACCACCCATTATCATTTGCAAATTATAAAACGATATTGACCGATTTCCTAAACCCTTATTTAACTGATCGCCTGCAAATTTCACATCACTCGACTCAACCGAGGCACTAATATTAAAAAGATTTGACAATCCAAATTGCCCAAAAAAAGTGATTCGGTAAAACTGCTCCGACCGAAGTTTAATGTTTAGAGGAATTGCAATATAATTGAGCTTAAAATGCAAGTCAACAGGAGGAGTAAATGTATGATCGCCAATATAAAAAGGCGTTTCGGTTGAATAATTGCCACTAAACGAATAATTTGACACAAACAAACCGGTGTTTAAACAATATCGGGGATATCCGGCAATATATATATCGGCTTCTAAACCATATTTTATCCCCAGTTTGTTTGCACTTTGTTCAATATTGCTGTTGGTTGAGCTCATCCATGTAATATGCGGACTGGTTTGAAAACCAAGTTTAAAATTCTGTGAGAACGAAGAAACCGAAAGAAATAAGAAGAGCAATACTATTGTTATTTGTTTCATAGTTGTATAGTTTGTGAAAAAAATGTACACTTTATGCTTTTTCGTATTCACAAAAATAGGATGATTTTTATGAATTTTGAGTTACATGCAAAATAATATTTTATTACTTTGTATGATCAAATAATCCATTTTAATTTTTATCGTTTTGTAAAAAAAACAAGCATATGCACTTAAACACAAAACATAAAAATATTCGCATTAACAAATAATCAAAAATTCAGACTCATGAGACTTCCTCACAAAATACTCATTTCAGTAATGGTAATTGTTTTGGGAATTGTTACATCGTGCAAACAAAACCCATTGCGTATCGATGTCTCAGATATTGAAACATCAATAAACTTTTATCGGTTCGACAGTGTATTTTTTGCCCATACCCCTCAAGAACTAACAGGGACTTTACTCACACACTACGACACACATAAAGAATTTATTGACATATATACCGAAAATGTAATCCAGATTGGGAATATTGAACATGAAACTTTTCCGGAGTACTTGTATTCATTTATTACCGACACAGTTATTCAAAAAGTTGCCGATACAACCTTAGTTCGATTTAGTGATTTTAACACAATAGCCAATCGCATTACCAAAGGCTTTGCACATTACAAATACTATTTTCCTCAAAAACCAATTCCAAACATATACACCTACGTATCGGGATTTAACGAGTCGCTTATTATTGCCGATAACTTTGTTGGGATAAGTCTTGACAAATACCTGGGCAGTACATGTGAGTTTTATAATTTACTTGGAATTCCGCGGTACAAAATTAAAAACATGTACCCTCAAAAAATCATCAGCGATATTTTTTACGGTTGGGCAATTACCGAATATCCCAATGTTGATGGCACCAATTTATTATCGCACATTATTCATCAAGGTAAACTTATGTACTTTACCGAAGCAATGCTTCCCTCAATGCACGATTCAACTCTTATAGGATACAGTGCAGAACACCTCAAGTGGTGCAAAGAAAACGAAGCTGCAATGTGGGCATTTCTTGTCGAAAATAAAGAACTGTACAAAAACGACAGGCTGCTACTACAACGATATATTAACGACTCACCATACACCAACAGCTTTTCGTCCGAATCACCCGGCCGAACAGGAATATGGATCGGATGGCAAATAGTTCGATCATATATGGAAAAAAACAAAAATATTTCCCTAAACAAACTCATGGAATCCACCGATCCGCAACATATTTTAAACATCTCGGGATATCATCCTGAATAAATAAAATTGAAGAAGAAATAATAAGGAATACATTAAATGACAAGCAGCAAAAAAAGAATTGGCATTTTAACCGCAGGAGGCGATTGCCCCGGATTAAATGCCGCCATACGAGGTATTGGAAAAACAGCAATAATTGAACACAATATGGAGGTAATTGGTTTTGTATCGGGATATACGGGGCTTATTCACAAAGAATACATTACCCTGTCTGAGAACCAGTTATCGGGTATTCTTACCTTAGGAGGAACCATATTGGGAACATCGCGCGAAAAACCGTTTAAAATTAGTCAGGACGATGGCAATATAAATAAGCCCGAATTAATTGTAAAAAATTACAAAGACCTTAAACTCGATTGCCTGATTTGCATTGGAGGAAACGGAACAATGAAAACCGCTGCCAAAATTGGTGAATTAGGATTAAATGTAATTGGTATACCCAAAACCATTGACAACGACGTATACGGAACTGATGTTACTTTTGGCTTCGACTCAGCAGTGAGTATAGCAACCGAAGCAATCGACCGCCTCCACACAACAGCAAACTCGCATCAACGGGCAATGGTTATCGAAGTAATGGGACACGATGCCGGATGGATTGCTTTATATGCCGGAATGGCCGGTGGTGGTGATATTATTTTAATTCCTGAAATTAAATTCAATAAAAAAGCAATTTGCGAAAAAATCGAAAAACGTTTCGAAGAGAAAAAAGCCTATTCAATTGTAGTTGTTGCAGAGGGAATTGCTGTACCTAAAAAACAAACTGCGGGAGCATACATTGCAAATTGCATAACACAAAACACCGGTATCGAAACTCGCGAAACTCGCCTGGGATACATACAACGCGGAGGTAGCCCAACACACACCGACCGCATTTTAGCTACCCGCTATGGGGCATTTGCCGCCGAAGTTATTGCCCGCGAAGAATATGGTGTTATGGTTTCGCTACAAGCCGACAACTTAAAAACAATTCAGCTAAGTGAAGTAAGCGGTAAACTAAAACTTATTGAAAAAGACAATCACTTGGTTACTAAATGCCGAAACATGGGTATATCATTTGGCGACTAAAAATTGTCTTATTCTCTTTTCAATGCATTTATCGCTAAACATATTGGCATTGTATTTGTTTTAATCATCACAAAAAAATCTCAATAAATGTTAAATACATATTGAGATAAAATAAAAGTATTAGTTTTGTGAAAATCATTTTAACACTACTGTTATGAAATACATTATACTTACAATTTCACTTTTTGCAATTATTACACTTCAAGCACAACCAAAAATTGAATTCAAAAACAAAACGTACGATTACGGCGCTATAAAAGAAGAAGATGGTATTGCCGAAACCGTTTTTGAATTTACAAACACCGGTAACGAACCACTCATTATTAACAACGTAAGAGCTACCTGTGGATGTACAACTCCAAAGTGGACACGCGAACCTCTGCCTCCGGGACAAACCGGTAACATAAAAGTAGGCTACAACCCACGAAACAGACCCGGAAACTTTTCGAAAAGTGTAAATGTTTATGCAAATACACAACCTAGTGTAACTGTTTTATCAATAAAAGGTAAGGTTGAACCCCGCCAAAAAACTGTCGAAGAATTATACCCGAGAGCTATGGGGCCAATTCGGTTTAAATCAAACTATGTTTCGATGGGTAGCGTAGTTAAAACCAAAACTGAAACAAAAAGTATCGAATATATAAACACAAGCGATACCGATGTTACAATTGGAATTAGCCGTTCACACGATCATATTACCTTAATTTTTGAACCCGAAACAGTAAAACCCGGCAAAAAAGGAAACATTAACATTCAGTACGATGCTTCCAAAAAAGATGCATGGGGAAATGTAAACGACAGAGTTTACCTGACAATTAACGGCGAAAGACAAAATATTTATTCGATAAGCGTATCGGCCAATTTACAGGAAGATTTCTCAAGTTTGACCGAAGAAGAATTAGAAAATGCTCCTGTAGCATCTTTTGATAACACCGTATTTAACTTTGGAACAATAAAACAAGGCGATAAGGTACCTCATCAATTTATACTTACCAACAATGGCAAAAGCGACCTGATAATCAGAAATGTACGCGCAAGTTGCGGCTGTACTGCCGTTAAACACGAAAACATTGTTAAACCCGGAAAATCAACAAGTATTGCTGTTGAATTTAACTCTCGTGGTAAACGCAACCGTCAGAACAAATCGATTACAATAACAACAAATGACCCTAAAAACCCAACAACAATATTACGGGTAATGGGAAACGTTACAAGCAATTAAAAAAAACAAATACCGAAACAACAAAAACCGGGTATCCCCGGTTTTTGTTGTTTTATAAAAATACAATGAATTACGGCTAGCAAATAAAAACGTATATTCGCATACTTTAAAGTTCAAATAAATTAATGAAACAAAACTCACACGTAGAAAATAATGGCGAATATAAAGGCCTGAAAGTAAATTCAGGAATTGAGCAACCCCCAATGGTTAATCCAACAGGTGTTTCGGGCAGAATTAAACGGCAAAAACTTAGTATTGATCAATATGTTGATGGAATACTTAATGGAAACAGGGTAATACTTAGCCGTGCAGTTACCTTGGTTGAAAGTGTAAATCCGAAACACCGCGATTTAGCTCAGCAAATTATAACCGAATGCCTACCCTACGCAGGCAAATCAATAAGACTGGGTATAACCGGGGTACCCGGAGCCGGTAAAAGTACTTTTATTGAAGCTTTAGGAAAATACCTTACCTCGCAAAACCATAAGCTAGCAGTATTAGCAATTGATCCAAGCAGCGAACGCACCAAAGGAAGTATTTTAGGCGATAAAACCCGTATGGAAGAACTATCGTCGGACGAAAACGCTTACATACGCCCTTCGCCATCCTCGGGTTCACTTGGCGGTGTTGCACGTAAAACCCGCGAAACAATCATTCTTTGCGAAGCCGCAGGATTCGATACAATTTTCATCGAAACCGTAGGTGTTGGCCAAAGCGAAACTGCTGTTCATTCAATGGTCGATTTTTTTCTGCTCTTGCAGATTGCAGGTGCCGGAGACGAGCTTCAAGGCATTAAACGCGGTATAATGGAAATGGCCGATGGTATAGTAATTAATAAAGCCGACGGCAACAATATCGAGAAAGCCGAACTGGCAAGGTCACAATACCGAAATGCTCTGCATTTATTTCCACCTTCGCCTTCTGAATGGGAAGCACAGGTTCTTACATGCTCAGCAATTGAAAAAACAAATATCGATAAAGTGTGGAAAATGATTACCGACTATTGTGCATTTACTCAAAAAAATATGTTTTTCGACACACGCCGGCAGCAACAAGCAAAATACTGGATGTACGAAACTATAAATCAAGATCTTAAAAACTCATTTTACAATCACAAAAACATCAAAAACGAATTAAAAATATTTGAAAACGATGTTTTAAACGATAAAATGAGTTCATTTGTAGCAGCAAAACAATTACTCGAAAAATATTTTAATAATTTATAATACACAACAAATGAAAAAATTAGCATTAATCGTATTAGTAGCAATTCTTGCTGCAGCATGCCAGCAAAAATCACAATTCACATTGAATGGTGAAGTAAGCCCGGCCAGCGATGGTAAAATCGTTATGTTTGGCTTCGAAAACGGAAATCCTGTTCCGACAGATACAGCAGTTATTACCGATGGAAAATTTACATTTACCGGCGATGTCGAAATCCCGGAACTTAAACTGCTCAGATTAGAAGGACAAAGAGACTTTATCTCTCAGGTATTTGTTGAACCGGGAAAAATCAACACAACAATTTTCCCCGACAGCCTCGATGCAAACTATACTATTGGTTCAAAATCGCACGATTTATTTCAATCGTACATGGACGAAATCATTCATTTCTCAAGTTCGGAGCGCCAAATGCAAAACCGTTTCAGAGACGCACAACAAACCGGCGATCAGGAAGAAATGGAAATGATTATGCTTGAATACGAAACCATGCTCGATAATACCCAGCTTTTTGCACGCAACATTATTTCGCAAAATCCCGAATCGCCTGTTGCTGCATACATCTATTTAATGAACTTTTTTCAAGAAGCTGAAATAGAAGAACTGGATTCAATTGTTACTCTGTTTGCACCAATTAAAGAGTCTGAATTTGTAAAAACTATCGAAGATCGCGCCGAAAAATTGCGTGTTTCAGTTGTTGGTGCTCAGGCTCCCGATTTTACTTTGAATAATGCCGATGGCGAACAAATTTCGTTGTCATCATTACAAGGAAAATATGTGCTTATCGACTTTTGGGCTTCGTGGTGTCAACCATGCATGGTTGAACTGCCAAACCTTATCGATTTATATGACCAATATAACGACAAGGGTTTCGAAATTTTTGGAGTATCACTTGATCGTGACCGCAACGCATGGGTAAATACTGTTGACGAAAAAAATATGGTATGGCCAAATGTTTGGGACATGGAAGGTGAAGAACCTGCCGAAGCAGCTACCTTGTATGGGGTAACCGGAATTCCTCACACTGTTTTGCTCGACAAAGAAGGAGTTATTATTGCCAAAAACTTGCGTGGAGAAGAACTCAAAAACAAGCTCGAAGAAATTCTTAATTAAAAAAATCAGCTTATATATAAAGCCGGGTATCGCTGTTGATGTCCGGCTTTTTTATTGCAAGCAAGCAAAGTAAATTGCTTACAAGTTAAATCCACAAAACTTGAAATGATTGTTCATTCGGTACTATATCGATACAATATTTATAAATTTGCTCCCGGTATATTTAAAATATAAACAACTTTTACAGCATGAAACAAATTACACTTTTACTTGCACTTTTTGCTCTACTCACAGCCTGCAACACAAAACAAGCAGCTTACATTAAAAATACCGGCAGCGTATTTGGGACCTACTTCAACATAGTATACCAAAATCCTGACGGAACAAGTATACAAGCCGAAATTGAAAACCTTCTCGACAGTTTAAACAATTCACTATCGACATACGAGCCTAAATCAGTATTGTCGAAAGTAAACAACAATCAGCAAGTAAAAGCCGACAGTTTTTTTTCTACAGTTTTTATCCAATCAATCGAAATTGCACAAAAAACACAGGGAGCTTTTGACCCAACAGTTGCCCCGCTGGTAAATGCATGGGGATTTGGGTTCGGAAAAAAAGAAAAGGTTACCGATATACTTATCGACAGTATAAAAACATTTACAGGGTTTGAAAAAATTTGGATGAAGAATAAAACAATATACAAAACCGATAAGCGTATAATGCTCGATTTTAGTGCTATTGCAAAAGGATACGGAGTAGATATTGTTGCTGATTATTTATCAAAAAAAGGATTTAAAAACTACATGGTCGATATTGGAGGCGAGGTTGTAGCTAAAGGAGTTAATAAAACCGGCAATGTATGGCGCATAGGTATTAACGAGCCAAACGACAACGAACCGGTTAATGCCCGCGAACTTCAGGCAATTATTAAGCTCCCCGATATGGCCATTGCAACTTCGGGCAACTACCGCAATTTTTATATCGAAAATGGCAGGAAATTTGCACATACAATAAATCCACACACCGGATACCCTGTTAATCACAGCTTGCTTAGTGCATCGGTTATTGCTAAAAATTGCATTACTGCCGATGCTTATGCAACTGCATGTATGGTGCTTGGTGTCGAAAAATCGTTAATTTTAGCAGAGGAAACTCCCGAAATTGAAATATTTTTAATTTATGCCGATGAAAATGGAGAAAATATAATGACAATGACCAAGGGGTTTAATAAATATATTGTTGAATAAAAAAAGAGCTACAGTATATATAAACAGAACATTTTTAAATACATAAAAGATATAAAAACAATATAATTTGTATCTTTCAAAAAAATATAAACTAACAATTTTAATTCGCTTTAATAATTCTGAAAAATATCAAAATGAATCAATCAAAAACATACAAGCTTATTCTGATTGTTTTGTTGTTAAACATTACTCAGTTATTGGTAGCCCAACAACGTATTTATATACCTCAACCCTATGGCGACGACTTTATCAATTCGCCCTTAATCTCCGACATATCGGTCATTCCGCTCGAAATTGAACGTTACGGTGACATTACCGAAGACATGGAGATAAAAGCCGACCGTGAAAATATTTTCATTCTCGACAATAAAAATACCCAGTGTGTAAATCGCTACAACTACAAAGGCGAACTGCTCAATACAATATGTGAAAATCGCCCGGTACAAAACGACAATAATCTCCCTATTCTTTCGAATCCCGCACATTTTAATCTTGATGTATTTCGGGATTATGTCGAAATATACAAGTTCGAGAATTCAACCACATACCGTTTTAGATACGATGGAACACTTGTAGATAAGATAAAATTCACGGTAAATCCTTCGGATTTTGCCCGCGACAAACAGGGAAATTATTGGATATCGACAGGCTGGAACAATACTGAAACTCAATACCGTTTACTCAAAACCGATGCTAACGGCACAATTACTGATCGCAAACTCAGGCTTATAACCCGATGTACTCCTACCGAAAGTTTTGCTTTTTATTCTACAAATAAAGAAATATGCTTTTGGGAACTTTTGGGAAACACGCTGTACTTAATCAATGGAAATACGATTACTCCAACGTATATTTTCGATTTCGGAGAATACAATTTACCATTCGACTTTCACTCAATTGACGGTAACGATTCGTTTATGATGCTTACCCAGAAAGGATATTACACAATAAAGAAATATTTGGAAAATGATCATTTTGCCTATGTATCGTTAGCATTTAACAGTATGGATCAGCGTGCAATGTTTCATGTAATTCACGATAAAAAAGCCGATAAAATAAACATTTATACCGAAGATGCATCAATTGCAGCATTTGATAAAGCCCACCATATTACTGAAAACGACGAATTGCTGTTTTTTGTTTCGCCTCGAAAAATCAGAAACCTTACACGCATAAACGCCGATTATCTACCCGAAGCAATAAATGCATTATCCGACGAAATAGGAAGAACCAGAACTCCGGTTATACTAAAAATGAAACTTCGTTCGCTGGCCGACAGCACATACCAAACAAAATCCGACTCGACAAACGTACCGGGTTATTAATTGTCACTGAGAGTTAAATTCTTGTATTCAATTTTCCGGGCATTGCGTTGTTCAATTTTATCCCACGATTGAGCACATGTTATACCTCGCGATTTCATATCCTTATTGCTTCCAATATGGATATTTGGAAATTTTTTGCTCCGCGAAAAAATCACTTTTATTGCCAATCCTAAAAAGGCCAATACCAGCAATACAACAACAACAAGTATGGTAATTAAAAAATTCATTCGTTATATAATTTACTTATTTAATTAGCCCTATAAAAGTTCAGCAATAAAATCTACGTTTGCCATTGTAAATATATTCACTCCTTACAGAACTTTCATCTGACTATACTATTTTATCTTTTCACATTAATGTACACTATGGTGTATCCCTGATGCTTTTATCAATACTTCGGTACATTGATAACAAAAAAGCAGGCTCAGGGTTTACTGTTTTTTCGACACCCTGTATTTTTGCATATAATTTGATCGATTGTTCAACAAGGTTTCTTTTAAAATAAGCATTTTCGGCCGCAAAGTTAAGCCATTTCAGAAACTTAAAAGCATTAAAAAGCTGAAAAAAACGTTTCTCGAATATTGTTTCATTACTGCAATTCTTTCGTAAACTCGTTAAATCATCAACAAAATTACTCTCGTCAATAAAATGCCTGAATACAGTGTTATCGGTAAGTATTTCTGACGAATATGTTTTATAGCTGAATAATTGTTTTACCTGCGAGAATAGCTGAGCAGGAACTAAAAAGGCCTCTAAGGGATAGGTTTGATTCAGATCGTCATTCCCACTCAAGTATTTTGATATTGCCGGCCCTGTTCCAAATGGCACTCTGTTCGATTCGCGTGCCGAAGGATAAACTGTAGTGCAATTAATTACACCAACTTTAGACTGAGCTGTTAGTTTGTGTAAAAAATAAAAATCTTCACCAGCTTTTCGCCTATTCATTCCACCTTGTTCAACATATGCAAGGGCTTTAACAGCAAAGGCCGACCCTACAGTATATATTGGATGAGGAAAACCTGCATACTTTAAGGCATGGTAGTAATAGCGCATATTGAGTTCGTACAGCACCATTGCATCTCCGGCACGTGAATCGGGTATTTTATGTTCAAAATAAATACTTGCTCCGGGAACATGCGTATTGTGTTTAAAGTATACATCTATGGCCTGTAAATAATTTTTTTCAACCACACTATCGGCATCAAGTGAAATTATTACCCCCGAACACATATTGAGATTGTTAAAATGAGCTATTGCTGCATCCATACCAATTTTGCGGGCAAAACCAACACCAGCATGCTTTGGTTTTAAATCAGCGGCAAATATTGTGTGGGTTTCGATCCACCCGGGCGTCTCATATTTTTTTTTCAGAATTTGATTTACAGTTTTATGGTTTTGCGCAATAATGCTTTTCAAAGCATTTTGTTGATGATTAACAACAACAATTATTGCAACATTGCATTGCGGATTATTACATGCATAAACCGACCGAAGCGTTTCTTCAATAAAGGGTTCGTTGTAACAAGGAATTACAAGTACAAGTCGGGCATGGTTTGTAATTTTGTTGGCCCAAAATGTGCTCAAATAATTATTTTTTTCTAAATACTGTGTAGCAAACATTTGTAATAAAAAAAAACCGTGAACGAATATACGAACACGGTTTAATATATGCTATTAATAAAATTATTTCTTTTTATTCTTTTCGTATCGACTATTAAGCCCTTTCAATATTTCGGCAGTAATGTTATGCTGCGTATCGCCTACAATAATATTTCCGCTATTGTTAAAAATATAATCGTACCCTTTATCGGTATTGTACTCTTTAACATACGACACCAAGCTATCGATAATTTCAGCATAAATGCTTTGCTCCATCTCAGCAAGCTTAGCCGACAACTCGCTGTCGAGCTGTTGAATTTCCTGCTCCTGACTAATTAAACGATCGCGCTCACGAATTGCCCGCTCCTCGGTAAGAAATCCGCCACTTTGAACTTTCTCCTGAAATTTCACAGCATCTTGTTCAAAAGTTGTACGCTTACGAGTAAACTCATCGTTAAACTGCTGCTGCTTTTTAACAAACTGATCGTTCAAATCGAGCGATAGTTGATAATTAACCAATACCGAATCGGTGAGCACATAAGCAATACGTAAACCTTCGTTTTCATTAGAATTTGCTGCAGCATCATTTTGATTTGAGCCGGCTTGTGGCTTTGCACTAAAGGTGATAATAAATAGAGCAACAACTCCTACTAATGATAATACACTAAGTATCAGAGGTAACTTTTTCATAATAAATATCTTTAATTTATTGATTCGTTATGAATCAAAATTATATAACCAGTACATTGAGAAACATTATTATTTGCTGTTTAATTAAAGTAAACTGTTTTTAATTAAAAAGAACCTTCTCAATGTTTTATAATTTAAGCAAAGATATCTTTTCTATCGATTTTTACATATATTCACATCAAAAAATATGGTGTTTTTGAATGGCTATAAGCCCTAAGCACATATAAAGCTTTGAGTTGATGTTTTTTTAAACAACATCAAAAATAATTGCCTGTAAAATTAAAGCAGCAAAATAAAGAATACCCGAACAAAGAGTTTTATTCAAGATGGATATAAACAGTTTACCTACATTAAATTTTCCTAAAACGGTTTTCAAGATAAAAGAAGAAAATAAACGCTTTTATATTTTTGATAAATCGCGAAAAAAATACGTCATATTAACTCCCGAAGAATGGGTACGACAGCACTGCCTGCACTATTTAACACATGAAAAACATTATCCGGCAAGCCTTTTAGCTGTTGAGAAAGAGATAATTCAGCACAACAAGCATTTGCGATTTGACATTGTTGCGTACTCAAAACAAGGTACGCCACAGTTACTGGTTGAATGTAAAGCTCCCGAAGTACAAATTAATCAGAAAGTATTTGATCAAATTGCAGCCTACAACCTAAAGCTCAATGTGCCTTACTTACTTGTTACCAATGGAATAAATCACTATTGCTGTATGGTTGATTTTGAAAATTCGAAATACATTTTTTTAGAACAAATCCCCGATTATGGGATAATAATACAGAAATAAACTATAAAAACACCTGATAAAACAATTCGTCTTCGTAGGCTGCAGGTGTTTTAAGCCACTGTTGTTTATGTCCGGTTTTTTTAAATCCGAGTTTTTCGAACAACAAAATGCTTGGCTCATTGCTTTGAGCAATATTAGCATATAACTGACGTATTCCAAGTTCGTTTTTGGCATAATCCATCAGTAAACTCAGTGCATTTTGTGCATATCCCTTTTTTCGGTCGTTGGTATCAAAAATAATAATTCCTACCCCGGCTCTTCCGTGGTACGGATCAAAATCAAATAACTCAACTGTTCCTAAGGGTTTATTGCTTGAATAATCGGCAATAATTAAGCGTTGCTCTTTACTCTCCCATATATCGCGATGCGAGTTTTCGATGTACTTAGCAAGTGCATATTTCGAAAGCGGAACACGCACATTACTTACCTTCCATACTTGCGGACTATTTTCGTGTGCATACAACCAATCAAGATTTTCGGGCTCAATGGGTACAAATTTTACTTTTTTATTGTTGATACTCATGGCTCTTGTCCCAGTTTTTTAAATAATTTCCACACCATTTCAAAATCTTTCAACACACTATAGTTTCGGGCATAAAGCATATTTACCCGGTCAATCATTTCATTATCAAAGTTGCCATCAACAAGCAAATCGGTTGTTTTTAGTATGCCTTTTTGTATAGCGGGCAAGCTCAAATACACTGCTGTATTTACATAATGATATCCTACCCAGCTATATTTTTTACTCATCACTCTGAAAATATTTTTGAAAAAATTGGATCGTTCATTCACAAACCAAACAACAATTGGCGAAAAAATAAGCAGCAAACAAGCTAATGCCATATCAAATAAGCGTTTGTTTCGTTTATTATTTTCTTTAGTAATTGCATTAACATTCACTACATACAAATCACCTGCTGTATCAATTGAGTTACTCCCAATAATTGATACACTGGCCGGTGGTGCTATTTTGTATTCGATGTTGAAATTTGACAAAGCAAGCATATTTTGAATTACTTGCTGGGAGCTTATATCGTGGGAACAAAAAATAAGTTCTTCGATATTATTAATTCGTACAATTTCGGGCAATTGCGAAACGGCTCCGATATAAGATTCCACATTGCTTTTATCAGAAGGCGAAATAAAACCAATTATATTACTAATAATACCGGTATGATTAAGAATTTCGCTTACTCTTGAAGTTTCGGCTTTGCTGCCAACAATTGCGACACGTTTTGGCCTACGTGCTCCAATCCGATATTCATCGCCGGGCACTATATGCAAAACAATGCGTATAGCTGCAATTACACATACCGACATTGCAGCACCCAGCAAAATAATGGCTCTCGAAAACCTGGCCGAATCGGGCAAAAGTGAATAAACAACCAAAATAAATAATGTACCAAACAACAAGCCTTTGAGTATTTTAAGAAAGCGGATCGGTTTTTCGTAACCACCCGAATAATAAATTGAAATCAACCAAACAATAATATAGGCCGGCAGTGCATATCGTACAAGTTCATCGGGGTAATAACCGGGGCTATACATGTAATTTTCCCAGGCAGGCAATAACAAAACAAATCCAAAAAACACCAGAATAAAATCGACAATTGGTAAGATAAGCTTTTTCAAAATCCTTGAAACTGCCGCAATACCAGCTCTGAGATATATGGCCAAATGGATAAAAAACGAAAAGATTCCGGCGTATTGTTCCGAAAAATGTTTACGTGCAAATATTATCATTGCAGTATAAAACATGCGTACATAATTTAAGCTTCCTTTTTTAGTACTTTCGCCTTTATAGTGTATTATTGTTGTATCCGGGAAATAATAGTTTTTATATCCACCTTGTGTTATCCTATACGATAAGTCGATATCTTCGCCATACATAAAATAATCTTCGTCGAGCAAGCCTACTTTATCGAGGGTTTCTTTTCGCATAAGCATAAATGCTCCGGCCAGCACATCAATTTCATGAATTCTATCGTTTGAAAGAAAAGAAAGATGATAGCGTCCGAATTTTTTCGATTTTTTAAATAAAGCCGACAACCCGAAAATTTTATAAAAAGCAACCCATGGCGTAGGCAGCCCTCTTTTTGATTCGGGCAAAAACCGGCCTTTGCCATCAATCATTTTTACTCCAAGCCCTCCGGCATCGGGGTGCTTGTCCATAAAATCAATTACTTTTTCAAAAGTATCTTCTTCAACAACAGTATCGGGGTTAAGCAGCAATACATACCGGCCGGTTGCTATTCGTATTGCCTGGTTATTTGCTTTTGAGAAACCTACGTTTTTTTTGTTTCCGATGAATTTTACCCACGGAAATTTATGTACAACCATTCCGCCCGAACCATCAACCGAGTTATTGTCAACAACAAAAACTTCGGAGTCGATATTTACAATTGCCTTTTCAACAGAGTGCAAACATTGCTCAAGAAAGTGTTTTACATTATAGTTAACAATTACTACTGTGAGTTTCATGAATACAGAGCTCTTTTAATATATGATTGTTTATTTTCTCGAAACAATTGGGTAAAACTACGTATTTTTTCGAAAACAGTTGTTTTTTTGGCGTATATACAGTGTGCTGTACATATAAAACTCAATTGTTGTGGTTTAATTGTGCGATAAAGTACCGGAATAATCAATTCGGTTTACAATTGATCTGCCGAGAGTTAGCTCATCGGTATATTCAAGTTCGCCACCAACCGAAACTCCCCGTGCAATTGTTGTCAGTTTTACTTCAAAATCTTTCAATTTTTTGTAGATATAAAAATTGGTTGTATCGCCTTCCATGTTTGTACTTAGCGCCAAAATAACTTCAGTTACGTTGCCTTGTTTTATTCGTTCTACCAACGATGCAATTTGCAAATCGGCAGGGCCAATGCCATCCATAGGCGAAATTACACCACCCAACACATGATAAAGCCCATTGTATTGATGCGTATTTTCAATTGAAAGAACATCGCGTATTGTTTCGACCACACAAATTACTTCACTGTTTCGACGAGGGTTACTGCAAATATTACAGGTTTCAGAATCTGAAATATTGTGACACACTTTGCAGTGTTTTACTTCGCGTCGGAGTGCAATAATAGCATTTCCAAACTCGTCAACTTCGGGTATTTCGAGCCTCAACATATACAAAACCAGGCGCAAAGCGGTTTTACGGCCAATACCGGGTAATTGAGCGAATTGATCAACAGCATTTTCGAGTAATTTTGATGGAAATCTTTCGTTATTCATGCTTATAAATTTAGCGCATAAAGGAAAGCAATAATGTAAAAATAAACAACGATTCTACTTTTTTGATTCAAGAGTTTGCGATAAATAGAAATAAAAAGATGAGCCTTTTACTTGCTCCGATTCTACACGAATTTCGCCTCCCATAATGTTTACCAAATTCTTTACGATTGACAATCCCAGTCCGTTGCCACCAACATTTCGGGTCGAATTATCGTTAAGTTGCCTGAATCGTTCAAATATAACATCATACATTTGTTCAGGTATACCTGTCCCTGTATCTTTCACTTTAAAGTAGATGTATTTTTGATCAACATCAACAACCCCAAATTCGATAAATCCTTTTTCGGTAAATTTTAATGCATTACCTATTAAGTTTATCAATATTTGATTTACCCTGTTTTTGTCGAGATATAATTCAACATCGGGGTTTGCCATATGGGTAATTATTTCGATATCGGGTTTACCGGCCTCAATTACTTTAGCTTTATATTCCAGGTTAAGCATTTTGAGCAAACTGTTTATTGAAAATTTTTCGGGAATTATTTTCATTTGTCCGGTTTCGAGGCTCGAAATATCGATAATGTCGTTAATTATATGCAAAAGGCTGTCGGCACTTTTTTTAATAATTTCCGAATACTGCTCCTTTTCTTCATCATTAGTATCGTCGGTAGTCATCAAATCGGTAAATCCCAGAATTGAATTGAGAGGCGTTCTGATTTCGTGGCTCATGTTGGCTAAAAATGATGTTTTTAAACGGTCACTCTCTTCGGCTTTTTCTTTTGCTACAAGCAGTTGTTCCATAAGCATTGTACGCTCTGTTACATCATGACCAACACCAACCAAGCCAATTACCTTCCCTTTTTCGTTTTTTACCGGAATTTTTGAGGTCTGTAAGTATTTCGTTTTATTGTTTTTATTTTTTAGAATTTCAACTTTATCGATAATTGATTGTCCGGTTTCGAGAACGTACTTATCGTTATCCCAAAATCCTTTTGCAATGTCTTCGGGAAATATGTCAAAGTCGGTTTTACCAATTACTTCGGCTTTACTTTTGACCCCCATATTATCGATATCGGCTTTATTCGCAATTAGTTTACGCCCTTTGGTATCTTTCATATATACAGCATCGGGCAAGTTTTCGATAATTGTGTTGAGCAAATTGTTTGTATATTTTATTTGTTCTTCGGCTTCAACCGAGTCGGTAATATCGGTAATTGTACCAATGTACCCTACTACAATGTTTTGATTATCGTACTCGGGCAATGCTTGTCCCTTAACCCAAACCACTTTACCATCGGGATGTACAAACCGATACGTATCGTCACCTATTCTCGGGTCATTTAATGTAGTGCTCCATCCGCCTTGCACTCTTTCCCTATCATCGGGGTGTACTGCATTAAGCCATCCGTAGCCCATTGCCAAATCGCCCGAAATGCCGGCAAGCTCACACCATTTTGGGTTTACATAGGTTGTTGATCCATATGCATCGGTTTGGAAAACTCCCACACTCGAATGTTCGGTCAGAGTTTGGTACTTATTTTCACTCTCTTCGAGAGCAAGTTCAATAGTACGCCGCTCGTGAATATCGCTTATAAAACCCTCTAAAGAAAGCACATCGCCCTGCGGCGAATAATTAGCACTACCACGTTCCCAAACCCACTTTACTTCTCCGGTTTTTGTTTTTATCCTATACTCAAACTCAAAACTCCTATTTTGCTTTAATGCCCGCTCAATTCCTTTTTCAACAAATTCACGATCTTCGGGTAAAATAAGATGGCCGTATGCTATAACAGCATTATTCACAATTTCTTGTACCGGATATCCTGTGAGCATTACACATCCCTGACTAACAAACTCCATAGTCCAAAGCGAATCATTTTTACATCGGTAAGCCATTCCCGGAAGGTTTGACATTAAGGTGTAAAGTTTCCGGCGTTCTTCTTCAATAATCCGTTTTTCGCGCTTTTCTGATTTTTGTACATACGCAATATAAATAACGCCAAATATTAAAAACACCAATATTGCCAGCAATAAAATAAAACTAAAAAACGAGACTGTATCTTTATGGATATTGCCCAGTAATTCTTTTCTTTTGATGGTTGATGCTATAAAATAATCACTATCGCTAACAGCACTTACAAATGCATAATAATCATCCTCGCGCTTGTTTTTGATTATAAAAAACGAGGATGAAGTCTCTTTGGTTTCAACTAGCGTCGATAGTGACTCTGTAAAATTTGTGTAGTCAAAATTATCGAAAAAACGTATGCTGTCGTTCAGTATTTTATATGAATTACCATTTTTAGAAAGTACATAAAACTGACCACTTTGTGTTTCGAAAGGCCATTGTTTAATGTTGTTAAAAATCGCTTCATTAATGTCGATACTAAAAATAATATACCCGAGTAAATTGTTATTAACATCAACAACCGAACTTATAAAATCAATTTGTTTATTTTTATTCTGAGGCAATAAATATACAGGAGTAGAAATTACCTTCAACTTGTTTTCTATACGCTCAACTGCCTCAACTTGAGCAAAATTTGTTTGTACCGAATCGGTACTCACAAAAATCCGGTAGTCGTTGGCCGATATTAACGTTACATTTTTGTAATCATGTTCACGCTTAATCGATACCAACAATTGCTTTATACTATTAATATACTGCACATTGCCATGCAATAAATAATTGTTTAAATGATTTACAAGAAGAGAATTATTGGCAATAATATTTGCATCGAGCAACTCGTCGTTATACCACGAATAGAATTCTTTGGCTTTGAGTTCGGTAATTGTAATTAAATGATTTTGTTCGTGTATTTTATCTTTTTCTAAAACCGAACGATAATAAAAAAAACTAAACAACACAAACACACCCAAGAGCAAAAGTATTGAAATGGTAAAGTATATATATTTTTTATTGTTTATTGCTTTACTCATTTGATGTTTCATAAAAGATCAGTGTAAATACTTATTTCTCGGCCCCAAAAATATTCAACTTATTATAAATCTTAAAACCATTTCAATTCGTTAAACAGTATAAATCACAATAAGGATTCGCAATTATTTTCAAAGCATTTAAATTAATCAAAAATAATAAGATATACCAAATGCTTTTAAGTTTTTTTGATTCAGTGAAAATATTAATCATCAAATTTGAACAATATCTTTCCGCCTGTCATATTGTTTCGATACAGGCTTAAAGCCTGGTTGGCATTTTCGATAGTAAAACATTTACGAACAGGAATATTTAAAGCATCTTTTGTGAGATTTTGTATTCGGTTTGCCATTTGCAAAGTTTTCAATGTATTTTGTTTTGCTGACCAATTTGCAAGAAAAAACCCACCAATAGCTTTATCGTTTTGAAGTAATCCTCTTGGGTCGAAACATACATTATCATCAGACAAGTTAGCATACACAATTATTTTGCTTTTTTGAGGAGCCAAATCAAGCAACACCGAAGTATGGCTTCCGCCTACTGCATCAAAAAACAATGTTACATTATTTGTTTTACAAAAATCATCAAGTTGGCTGACATAGTTTGCTGACTGAGAGTTTAACACATATTTTTGGCCTTGCTGCATCAACATCTCAGCCTGCTCGTTACGGTGCACAATATTCATAAGTTTAATTCCATTTTTCGCGCACAATTTTGCAAGCATATTCCCCAGCACACTTGCTGCAGCAGTATTTACAATGGCTTTGTGTTTTCCTTTTTTTGCAATCTCAACAAAAGCCATTGCTGTCATTGGGTTTACAATAAGCATAGCTCCTTGCTGATAAGTAATGTTTGATTTTAACGGAATTGCATGCATTGCCGAGGTAAGCATGTATTGAGCCCAGGTACCACCAAGTCCTGTTGTTGATGAACATGCAACCCGTTTTTGTTTCCACAGCTTTGGAACCAGCCCTTTTCCGGCAGCAACTACTCTGCCACTACCCTCGATACCGGGAGTAAACGGAAAGTTTGATTTTTGTGCATAAGTTCCTTGCAACTGACTTAAATCGGAAGGATTTATTGGAGCTGCATGCATTTTTACAAGTATTTGCCCCGGCCCCGGAACAGGCACAGGCAACTGCTCAACAAATAATTCGCCACCGGCTTTATATTGTCGCAAGGCAAGCATTGTTCGGGGTATTTTATTATCGGTATTTTGCACAGTCTGATTTGGCTCCATTTCGTACATAAGTTTAGCTTTTGCATAATGCATTACAGATGTACGCAAAAGTAAAGTTTTATATTCACATAAAAATTACTGCGAAAATAATTCGTGCATAATACGCAGCGAATTGATACTGCCCATAAAATCAACGTGTATTGAATAATATACAATTATGATTTCAAGTAATTTGTTTCTGATTTCTCCGCTTATTGAATATTGCGAAATATTTTTCAAATCCATATCGATAAAATTTGCCAGGTGTTTCGACACATTGAATGTCTCGGAATCGACATCGGATGGAGGATTTACCACAAAGCAGGCTGATGAGGGATTAAACCACCTGTATTTTTCGGTGTAATTGTTGTTGATTCGGAAACCCATATATACTGTCATTTTAAGCAAAAACCATATATGAAAATTAGCAGTCCCTTTTTCGAGTGAATCAAAATACTCAACCGACTGCCAAATAAAATCAAACAAATTAGGGTCGCATTCTTCGCTGCGTAAAAGTTTGTAAAGCACTTCTGAAATAAAAATACAAATTGTGCTTTTATAAATATCAAAAGGGATTGATTGGTGCACCATTCCCAATTTAACCTCTTTTAAACGCTGCAAATTTCGCGACGACTTATGATACACTTCGGTATCGAGCAAAAACATTGGTTGAAATACATTGGCTTGTTGTTTTTTCTTTGCCGAGCGAATACCGTTAATCAAATACGATTGTCGTCCAAAATTTTGAGTATAAAGGGTAACAACCAGGCTGGTTTCGGCATATTTTACCTGATGAAGAACAATTGCTTTTGTTTTTGCAATCATCGGATAAAAGCAATTTTTGTAACAGCCGATTCAGCACCATCGGGAGATGCACAAAATACAAGATAAATACCGGTATGCACTCTGCGCCCCGAGAGGTCGCGGCCATTCCAAATTGCCTGTCCTCCAATTGAGGTTGTTTCGTATACAAGCCTGCCGCTAATTGTTGTAATTTTCACATTTGTATCCTCCATCATCCCCGAGATAAAAATATTGTCCATATATCCACTGGGTACAGGATTTGGATATGCATATACATCGGTAAACGAATCGAATGCCTTTTTTGATTCGGTAGTTAACGACACCAAACCCAAATCGGTTCCAACATACAAAACTCCCTTATCTCCATCGTATTCCATGCTCAAAATATTGTTCGAAATAAGGTCTGAATTTTCTTGAGTATAGTGTGCAAGTTCCTCGCGGCCATCTTCCGAAATAAGATAAATACCTGAGTTTCGTGTTCCAAAATACTTACGGTTTCCTCCGTCGATCAAAACCGATGTAACCGACTCGAGTTGCAAAAGAGGGTGGTAAATTCCATCGTTTCGGTCAACCCCTGGTTGAATAGCATAATATTCTTCTTTTGTAAAAACTCTGTCGATATTCGAATAATATGCAGCACCTTTTGAAGTACCAACCCAAATATTTCCGTCCTTATCTTCGGCAATATCAAACACATTGTTCATTTTTACCTTTAGAGGATCTTCAATATTGTTGTCGTAATAATTTGTTACGTCGAGGTGTCGGTGATTTTTCCCGTCGGGACTCATTATATATAAACCATATGTTAATCCACGGGGAACAATTATCCAAATATCGCCGGTAGATGCAACTAGAGGTTTACCCACATTGTATCCGTTTGCTATTTCGGGCAAAGTATAACTTGTCCATTTTCCATCGGGGCTTCGTTTGTGCAATTGTTTTTCGACCTCGCAATTGGTAACCCACATATTACCTTGCTCATCAAAATCAATACCACCTATCCGCACGTAATTTCCTGAAAAAACAGTTTGCAGTGGCGAATTATTGATGTTGTATTGTTCAATAAACTCTCCGTTATTAAATTCAAGAATACCATACCCCCATGTTGCAACAAATATGTGATTAGGGTGATTTGGCCGCGCAACAATTTGCACAACATCACGGATATTTTCGAGTTGTGGATGCGAATATTTATCGAAACACTCCCAGGTGTTGTTACTCAATCCCTGTATTATTGCCTGGTTGTAGATATTGCCCCATGCAAGAGTATAACCACCTGCAGCCATCCATAATTTTCCATCGGAATAATGCAGGTCAAAAGCGCCATTATCAACAGGCCCCTCGGGTACAATCTTATAAAAATATCCCTCGGAACTCAAGCGTACGCCTCCATAATTTTTATCGGCAATCCAAACATTTCCTCCGTTATCGGCAATTGCACTTACCGGATCAATGCGCAAATCGGCATTCATAAACGAATATCCGTTTATTTTTTGTATTTGCCCCTGAAGCGTGTTATGGATTTCGACTGTTGGAAATTTTGAACTATTGCGCCCTGCTAAAATCAACGAATTCTCGTTGCTCCTAAAGTCCTCAATAGTATACATTCCCAAATGTTCTTCTTCCCAAATTTTGTCGGCATTGCGGCTAAAAACACGGTCGGGAAATTCGCTGCCATTTTGATTAATTGCCCAAAGTTTATCGCCTGCAAATTCGAGCATATTGATATTCATAGAATCGAGCACTCCGTTTTCGATTGTATTCCAATACGAATAATCGAGTAAATTTGGTGCATCAATATTTGCATATCGTATACCATTAGGCGTTGCTGCATAAATATTTTCGTCATCAACAGCAACATCGTGAACGGCAACATACTGCCCGCGATCACCAATTATGAATGAATCGCTTATTTCGAGACGATCGAGGTTGAGAACAACAATACCAAAACCACATGCCAGATAGCATAAGTTTTTATGACAGCTTGCACTGTATATTTGTTTATCGCCAATAATTTGCTTGCGGTTTATATCGGAAATGGGGTGAATACTCCCATCGGATTTAATGACATCAACCATTGAATTTTGATAGTAAACAACCAAACTCCCGGTACCAGGGCTGTATTGAATTCCTTTAAAATCAGATCCCGACAATCCGTTAATCTTTGTAAGTGTTGATATACTGTTATCGGAAATATTGTAAAAATATATTCCTCCACTTGACACAAAATATACTTTTGTATCGGCTTTTACCACATCGATAGTTGTTTGTTTCGATAAGTGATAATCCCATTTAAGCGTGGTATGTTGTGCAAGCGACATAGTGCAGAAAACAACAAATAATAAGAATAAGTATATATGTTTCATTCGTTCAGATTGTTTAATGATTAAAGTAACTCACATTTGGTTTCCGTTAAATTTATCGACGTATTGATAAAATGCTGCTTTGCCTTTTAACAATGCTTTACTTATATGTTTTTTTTCAAATAATCTGTAAGTTTTTTTACAGCTAAGCCCCTGTGGCTAATTTTATTTTTTTGGTCAAGTGGTAGTTGTGCAAACGACTGCGAATAACCTTTTGGTTGAAAAACGGGGTCGTAGCCAAAGCCTTTTTCTCCGTATTTATTTTCGAGTATTGTGCCATTTACAATTCCCTCGAATCGTTTCTCGTATCCATCAACTATTAATGATATTACTGTTCTAAAACGTGCATTCCGGTTTTTTATTTTGTGCATTTCCAAAAGGAGCTTATTCATATTATCGTCTGAATTTTTATGCTCTCCTGCGTAGCGAGCCGAAAAAACTCCCGGTTTCATTTGCAATGCTTCAACTTCGAGGCCTGTATCGTCGGCAAAACAATTGTAGCCATATTTTTCATAAACATAGCGTGCTTTATCTGATGCATTTTCTTCGAGCGTTTGTTTTGTTTCGGGAATATCGTCAAAACATTGAATATCGGTAAGGCTTAACAGCTCAACCGACTCGTCTAAAAGTTGCTTTACCTCTTCGAGTTTGTGCTTATTATGTGTGGCAAAAACTAATTGCATAATTTTTTACTGTTTTTTATAAAAGCTCAAAAATATTATTTTAAATGCAAACACTCAAATAAACCAATAATGGTAAATGGGCTTTGAGTTGTCGGTATAATAGTTATGCACTTGTTTTGTTTGCAAACTGCGAATAAAAAATTTGATTACCGTGTGTACCGACACAAAAAACACTGCAAACAACAATGAAAAACAGCATAAATGCAAGCAAAATCAATGCAAACAAAGTAACATTTATTTTTTGTATTTTGTACACTGTATATACTGAATATGGAAGCTGACAAGCAATTATTTAATCAAATAAAAACTGGGAATAAACAAAGTTTCGAACTCTTGTTTAAAAAATATTATGCCCCACTGTGTAAGTTTGCATACCAATATATACACGATCACGACGAATGCGAAGAAATTGTCCAGGCATTTTTTACTTCAATTTGGGAAAAAAGAAAGCAAACCGACATTAACAAATCGATAAAAAACTATTTATACAATTCGGTGCGTAATCGCTGCTTTAACTACATCAAACATTTAAAAATTAAAACCAACTACCAAATCGAAGCACGTTTTGCCGAAATCGAAAACTCAAACATTTTTTTAGAACCCGGGCTCATTGACCGAATACATCAAAGCATTAACGAACTCCCTGATCGGCGACGCGAGATTTTTATTTTAAGCCGCGAACATGGCCTGAAATATCGCGAAATAGCCGAAAAACTTGACATATCAGTAAAAACTGTCGAAGCTCAAATGGGACATGCATTGCGCGAATTACGCGATAAACTAAAGGAATACAGACAATTTTTAGTTTCGTTTGTCATTCATCATTTTATCAGTAAGGAATAACAGGCTTTAACAAACCCAATATATTGTTCTAATGAAAAAGAAGCAATAAATACAATAAGGGTTTTGTGCCGGGTAAGATGTCATATAAATACAACCATAAAAAATTATTGAATTTTACTTTGACATATTAAGTATCAATATAAAAAAAGAGAAAGCAGGGATGAAAACAACATTATGGAATATTATTGCAAAATATTTGTTTAACGAAAAACTCAATAAACAAGAGCAAATATACATTGATACAACAAGCAATAATGCCGAGGGGAAAAAAAGTATCGACGAAGCACACAACACCCAAAAAAAGCTTGATAGCTATTTTGCTCTGGGAAATTACAACACAAATACAGCCTGGGAAAAAGTAAACAATCAAACATTATCAACACCGGTAAAAGCTATAAATGCCCGCAACATTTTACGATATGCTGCAATTTTTTTATTGCTTGTGTCGCTTAGTATTCTTATTTGGCAACAGTCAAACATTTTTAATCAACCCCAACACTTTAGCGTTGCCAAAACCGATATAAGCCATCCCGAATTATTACTATCGGATCAATCGCTTGTTAAGCTTAATCATAGCTCTGAACTTGTTTATCGCCAAAATCTGGGAAAAAAAAGCCGCATTGTTTCGCTTAACGGCGAAGCCTTTTTTACCGTTAGTCCCGACAAAGAACGACCGTTTATTATCGAAACACACAATGCACGCATAAAAGTTGTAGGCACAGCCTTTAATGTAAATGCCTATCCTAACAGCCCAAATGTAACTGTGATGGTACAAAGCGGAACGGTTGAGCTAATACACAGCAACAAAAACAGCGAATCGGCAATTACCTTACATGCGGGTCAACAGGGAATACTAAACAAAGCAAGTGGTGAGCTTATTAAGCTTGAACAAATTGAACAAAACGGACTCTCGTGGCTGCATCAGGATATAGCCTTTGATAAAACACCACTGTACAAAGCCATAAGCACAATTGAAAATGTTTATGGTATCGAAATTGAAACCGATCCGAATATCGACATTAATCAACTCATTACTGCAACATTTAATCAACACCAGTCAAAATATATTCTCGAAACAGTTGCTCTTACATTAAACCTCGAACTAACACAAACAAACCAAAACAGTTTTTTATTAAAAGCAATTGATTAACAAAAACAAAGAGTCATGAAAAACACAAACAAATACTTCAAAAACATATTCATCAGCGTGCATATTTTTGCACTGTGCATTGTTGTATTGATGGCTGTGTTGCCACAAAATGTATCGGGGCAAAAAATAGCCAATGTTCTCGATCAAAATATTACGTTTTATGCCGAAAACGAAGAGCTGGAAGATGTGATAAAACAAATATGCGATCAATCGGGGCTCGATTACAAATACAATTCGAAGCTTATTCGAGGAAAACGCGTATCGTTAAATGTGATAAACAAATCGGTAAAAGAAGTTCTCGACAGCCTGATGAACGATTACTTTTTGATTTTTAATATTGATAAAAACATACTGGTTGTTCGTGATTATGTGCCAATGTGGGATCACATTGATTTTGAGAAACTGTACAACACTCCTTCGTCTGGTTTTTTATTTGAAAACGAAAGACGAAAATGGGAGAAGATTAAATTTTCACAAATCAGTAATTTAATCATTATTCCAATCAGCATAAATGGTAGCGACACCATGAACTTTATCCTCGACACCGGTGTGCGCGATCCCATTATCACCGAACTTACTTTGGTTGAAAAGCTCAACCTCAATTACATGAAATCAATCGACCTGCGTGGACTGGGAAACGAAACAACTACCCAGGCATACCAATCGGGGAACAACACACTTACTATACCGGGGCTTAGGGTCGAAGGTCAAAGAATAAACGTAGTACTCGATGAATCGTTTCAAATATCGAAAATACTGGGCATGCCGGTTCACGGTATTATTGGATTTAACCTTTTCAGGCATTACATAATGGAAGTTGATTATAAACGTGAAGAAATTAAACTGATAAAACCTCAAAACTATAAGTATAAGCCACGCCGTAACGACATAGTTTTGCCAATTAGTTATGTTCATAATAAACCAATTATTAAATCGGAAATAGTACAGGATAGCGGCGAAGTAATTCCGGTAAACTTATTGGTCGATACCGGAGCAAGCGATGCTCTTTGGCTTTCGACACATACAACTCCTAAAATAAACATCCCTCAAAAAAATATTTATGCCTACCTGGGTTCCGGTATTAATGGCGATTTGTTTGGATATAAAGGACGCATAAACGCATTATGGCTTGGAGGAGTACCGGTTTCGAAGCCCATCGCTTCGTTTCCTGAAGCCGAATATATTCACAACATTATTAACTCCGAAATGCGACACGGATCAATAGGTGGAGAACTGCTTCGCAGGTTTACAGTTACTTTTGACTATTACAACAACCGAATAATTTTAAGACCCAACAGCTCGATTAACGAGAAATTTCAATACAACATGAGTGGCCTCGAAATCATTAACCCGGTACCCGGATTAAATGTATACACAATAAACAATGTAATTGAAAACTCGCCGGCATGGAATGCCGGATTACAAAAAAACGATCAGATTATATCAATCAATTTTTCGAATCATAACAACATCACATTAAACGATATAAACCTGATGCTGAAAACACGGAATAACAAAAAAATACGAATAAAAGTGCTTCGTAATGGCGAAATTATTAAAACAAGTTTTTATCTGAACGAGTTATTATAAGTACCATGCAGAAAAAGTCAGGCATATTGCTGTTTTTTTTAGTGTTTTCGATTTTAACAAGAGCTCAAAACACTCAAAACGTTCTGGATATCAGAATTATGTTTCGTGCTGACTCTATTGCAAAATCGGATTTGCTTGACACTCTTTCACTTAAATACAATTTGCATTTTTCGTACAACCCTGTTCTTATCGAAGCCAGTTCGAAAGTACAAATACACGCAAAAAATAAACCCTTGCATACAATTCTTAACCAAATAACCAACCGGCAAACATTCAATTATAAAACATTCGATCGTCAAATTATTTTTTTCCCGGTACACCGAACTGTAAGCGACACTACCCAGTATTATACAATTATTAAAGGCACAGTTTTTAACAAAACTCAAAGCCAAACTATTCCCTATTGCAACATTTCGGTTGTTGGCCAAAGCATGGGAACCATGTCGAATAGCGAAGGAAATTTCTCAATTAAAATTCCTAAAAAATTATGGACTGATACTTTGGCTTTTTCGAGCCTGGGATACGATATTGCATATTATCCTATTGCACAATTACCCGATACTGCACTAAATGTACTGCTTTATCAAAAATCGTATAAACTGCAACAAGTTGATGTAATACGATACAATCCTGAAAATTTGCTCATGAAAATGTACGAGTCCTTAAGCGATAATTACGATAACGAATATGCTCTCGTTACCGGATTTTACCGCGAAACAACTCTCGAAAATAGCATATATACCGACATATCGGAAGCAGTTATACAAATAATGAAAGCCCCTTACTCGCGAACAAATGCCCCCGACAATGTGAAATATATCAAAGGACGAAAAGGAACCGAAACGAAACCACAAACCGATATCCGGTTTCGGCTTATGGGAGGTCCTTTTTATATCACAAAACTCGATATAGTGAAAAATACCGAGAGCTTTATAAACCCCGAATTCAGAAGCTTATACAGTTTCGAATTTAATGAAATTACAACAATTGACAATAGGCAAACAGCCGTACTATCGTTTAAACCGGTACAAAATCTGCGCGATATTTTATACACAGGTAAATTGTATATCGATATTAAAACGTATGCAATTGCCCGTGCCGAGTTTGCACTTACCAAACAAGGATTAAAAGCTGCACGAAGCTCGTTAATTCATAAAGTACCTAAAAAAACCAGAGCAATACCAACCCAACTCGAATATGTAGTTCAATACAAACAAATTGACGGAAAATGGTATCTGTTAGCCGCACGCAGCTCGTTCAAACTAAAAATTAACAATCGGAAAAACCGTGAGCGCACACGCTTTCACAGCATTGCCGAACTGGCAGCAACAAAAATCGAAAAAGGTGATATCAAACGTTTTTCACGAAAAGAAACCTTTAAATCGAATGAAATTTTTACCGATAAAATTGTTTCGTACGACGAACAATTTTGGCAGAACTACAACATTATTGAACCCGAAGAAAAACTCAACGATGCATTAATAAATTTCGATAACCGAAATCTTTTTATTACTTACAGAAATTAAAAAAGTACTTGAAAACAATTAAAAACTCAAATACAATGAAACAAATAGCATTAATAATTATCGCGAGTATTTTGGCAATAAATATGCCGGCAAATGAAAATACAGTTCCCGAAAAATTTTCGGCTGCACTCGAAAAATACTCAACACAATACACAACATACAAAACAATTATTAAAACCGACAAAGATGTGTATGCTCCGGGCGAAAAAGTATGGTTTAGTGCCAATATTATTAACTGCCTCACCGCAAAGCGATCAAACGAAACCAGCCTTACGGTAATTTTACAGGCCGAAACAGGCGAAATTATTGCCGATAATCAATACATAACAGGCAACGGTTTTGTTGCAAACCATATTTCAATTCCATCGTGGGCACCACAAGGAAATATTTTTATTGTTGCGTACACACCAAATGCTCTCGAAAAAACCGATGGCACACTGGCTGCCATTAAGCCGCTGTATGTTTCGCAACTTCGAAAAAACAATTATTTTATTCATATTGAACCCGACAAAAAAATATACTCACCCAATAACGAAATTCTTTTTAAAATTCTTTTGCAAGAAATAACTCCAGGATCGCGAAAAGAAAAAGTTACCGTAGCTTTGTATAACAGTTTTCAAGAAATCGAATCGATTACCGAAAACATTAAAGTAGGCGAAATAAGCAATATAAAACTCAAATTGCCTCAAAATACAAGAGGAGGAATTTACGCAAAACTCTTTTTAAACTCAGAGCCAAACGTATCAAAAACTCTGCATATACCAACTACAACCGACAAAATTACAATAGACTTTTTCCCCGAAGGAGGAAAACTTTTATCAAATAATACTCAGCGGATTGTATACCGGGCAAGCAATCCATTTGGCGAACCAATCGATATCGAAGGGAAAATATACGACCAGTACGATAACCAGGTTGGAATGGCCAAAACCCTAAAAAAAGGAGTTGGACTAATTAGCCTAATGCCCATGGCCGATTATCAATATTCTCTGGAAATAGAATCAGAATATGGAAAAAATCAAAAATTTGATCTGCCCGAAGTACATAAAAACGGAACAATATTTACCTTAATGAAAACCGACGAAAATGCTTTAAAAACAACAATTATTAATCAAGGAAATGTGTTGGGACAAAACCATTCGGTAATTGCTCTTTCGGAAGGTAAAATATATATGGCTTTTGAATATACTGCCGAAGAAAAAAACAATTTCAAAATATCGGACCAAAACCTCCCGTACGGAATTGTAAACTTTATGGTACTTAACGAGCAAGGAACCATTGTTTCGGAAAGATTGATATACAATAAACCCCCAGACAAACCCGAAATTAAAATCGACATAAACGAAAGCAACAATAAAATCAGTGTCGAAAGTAATCTTAAAGAAATTATTGATGAAAGAGGTTTGATTCAGATCGAAGTAAAAGTTGCCGAATCAAATATGATTAACCATCAGTCGGAAATACTCAATTATGATTTACTGAAATATCCGTTGCTTACATTGCCACCCAAAACGGTACTCGATATGTTTATTACAAACATTGAGCTTATTGCAAACAACTACAAATATGTCGATTATTCGCATATAGCTTCGCAAGACGGCAAAAATCAGATAAACAAAAATTCAATAAGCGGCAAAGTTCACAGCAAAGACGGAAGCCCCATAGCCGATGCTAAAGTAGTGTTAAACCACCCCGAAAAACCAACATTGCTCAGTACAACAAGCAACCAAAACGGTTATTTTGTTTTCGAAAATATTACCAGTCATTCAAACATGTCGGTAAAAGCTGTTAGCCAAAACGGAAAGCAAAACTACAAAGTTCAGATTGACCACACCTTTGACGGAACAATTGAACAATTGCAGAGAAAAATATCGATGAAACGAGAGTTTCCCTTTGAAATTGACAAAGTGCAAAAAATGTATGCTCAAAACAGCAATTTATTGAAGCAAATAGGATCGGAAAACCGCGAAAAACGCCCCGATCCCGAATCGAACGCAACAAAACTTCTCAAATCAGGCACATCAATACTGGATGTTATACGAGTGATTAAACCATATTCAATTAAAGACAACCAAATAGTTTTTTACGGAGCAACAAACTCTCTGCTATACCAACAAGGAGCCCTGATTGTAATTGATGGCCAAAAAATGGGCACCAACATTAGCGCTTTGCAAAATGTGAATCCTTTTGATGTTGTATCGATTAATATCAGTACAAACCCGGTCGATATTCAACACCACACCGGTTTAAATACCGTTGGTGTAATTGAAATACGAACCAAAGGAAGCCAAAAACCTGCTTTAAGTTTTGTAAAAGAACCACAAGAAGAAAAAGAGTACCATGCTACTTTTGACCCCGACAACTTTGAAAATAAACAATGGAGATATCAAAACACCTTACTGTGGGAGCCTTTTGCAACAACAAGTGAAAATGGAGTTTTACAATTCGACATACAAAAAAGTGAAATTGAAGCTATGTTTGATATTATTATTGACATAACTACTGCCGATGGATTTACATACCGCGAAACTGCAAGTTTTTCGACAATAAACAAAAATTAAAAAAACAGCCCGGCTAAATAATCCGATATGCCTTTATCGGACACGATTAAATATATTTTTTTATAAACCTCATCAAAACTGTGCGGCAAGCCTGTTAATTCATTTTCGACAGCTTGCTGCATATTTTTTTGCCATATTTTTGAGCGAAATTGCACCTTTTGCATTATTCCCTTGTTAACCGAAATTTGAATCTCGAAATCAGAAATTGAATTCTGAAAAGTATATGCAGGCGAATATGCAAAATTCCACATCGGGGTACTATACTTTGTTTGCACTAAATAATTGATCGAATCAAGATCTTTTTCGGAGAAAAAATATTCGCTACTCCCGCTATAAATATGCATAATGTAATCGAACAGATTTTGTGCAAAATCCGAAACATCAATTTTTTGGGGGATAAAATCAACAATGTTGGCAATTTTGCTGCGCACCGAGTGAACCGCCTTACCCGTATACTCGCCCTGTTGCCGGGTAAGAGCTTGCGAAAGTTGTTGTTTATTAGCACAAAACAATAAAGTACCATGGCTCAAAACCCGTTTCCTTAACACATGTTGTGCATGCCCCGATATTTTAAACTGATCAATAAAAATATCGTTTCGGTCGCTCAACCTTGCCTCAATACCCATTTGCTGCAACATGTGCACAACAGGTTTTGTGTAATTACTAAACCGTACTTTTGCTATATCGGGGACTGATTGATGAAATGAGAAATTTACATTACCCAAATCGTGAAAAACTGCACCACCACCCGACAAACGGCGCAAAACAGGTATTTTGTTTTGCCGCACAAAAGCATGATTTATTTCGGCAAAAGCATTTTGATGTTTACCAACAACAACAGCAGGCTCATTGATATAAACAAAAAAAATATCGTCGGAATAATTGCGAAACAAATACTCTTCGGCAGCCAAATTAAAATGGGCGTTGTTGGATTTTGAATATACACAAAGCATAAAGTACTGAGTCGCGCACTAAAAATTAAAAGTACTGCACTGTTTTTTTGTATATGTCGCTAAGCAAGTTGTTTGCCAAACGACTGGCTCCCAGGCGAAATAATGAAGGATTAAGCCATTCGTCGCCTAAAATTTCTTTTACAATTGACAGATACACAAGAGCATCTTCGGAAGTAGAAATTCCACCGGCCGGTTTAAAACCTATTTTTTGCCCGGTTTGCTCGTAATGCCAGGCAATAGCACTACACATAATAAAAGCAGCCTCGGGAGTTGCGGCAGGGCTTATTTTTCCGGTAGACGTTTTAATAAAATCGGCTCCGGCATTTATTGCCAATACCGATGCCTGCCATATTTGCTCGGGAGTTTCGAGTGCGCCGGTTTCAAGTATCACTTTCAGATGAGCTTTGTCCATAGCAGCCTTTATTGCCGCAATGTCATCGTGTGCCTGCTGATATTCACTATCAAGAAAAAAACTTAGTGCCAAAACAATATCAATTTCGTCGGCACCATTATGCAACGCTATTTCGGTTTCCTTTACCTTTACCGGTGTAAAGGTCATCGATGAAGGAAAACCTCCTGAAACCGATGCAATATTTACTTCGGGAATTTCGAGAGTTTGCTCAACAACCGAAACCATATTCGGATAAACACATATTGCAGCAACATTGGGCATATCGGGGTAATCGGCCGTAAAACTGTTCACTTTCGATGTAAATTCTGCAACCTTGGTTTGGGTATCGGTTGAGTTAAGTGTTGTTAAATCGATACACGAAAAAGCCAGCTTTTTATGAGCAACTGTATTATTTATTGTTTTGGCTTGCTCTTTAATTTTGATTAACGCAGCATCCATTTTTTTTACATCGATATGAAAAGTATTTTCAGTCATAGCCTATTATATTTTGCAAAAATTAACAAATTTGAGAGTCAAACAGATTGTCATATGCATATTTTTTTGTTTATAGATTATAAAATCTGGAATAAAGTATGTAAGTTTGTAATAATTTCAATTTACACCCTTATTATTTTTATTTTTTTCCCTCCTTTTTTAATTATTCCAACCCCGCAGGTTCCACCCTGGCGGGGTTTTTTTATTCAATAACTTCAGCAATTTCTGATTTTATTATATTCCACATTTTAGTGTCCATGCGTGCACCATAAATACTCACCACATGGCCGGCAACTATCGAAGCAATTTGCCCACAAACAGTTAAAGAATAGTTATTTGAAAAACCATATAAAAACCCGGCAGCATATAAATCGCCGGCACCTGTTGTGTCAACACAAATATTTCCAAAAATATCAATCAGCCTTGAAGAAACATTATGCTGAATAATTGAACCGTTTTTACCGGTTTTTACCACGGCAATATCACAAATTTTTGCCAGTTGCCTTGCTGCTGCTTCAGGCTCAAAACCTGTAAATGCTTTTGCCTCGTCTTCGTTTGCAAAAATTACATCAACATAGGGCTCAATTATTTCGTTTAAAAAATCGATATTGTCTTCAACCACATTATAGCTAGCCAAATCGAGCGCAATAATCAAACCTGCTTTTCGGGTCATTTCGAGCACCTTACGCACTAAAGCATGGTTTTGCACCAAATACCCCTCAACATATGCAATATCATAATCGCGAAAAAGATCAATTGTAATTTCATCGGCAACAAGCTCAATGGCTGCTCCCAAATATGTTGCAAAAGTTCGTTCCGAATCGGGAGTTACCATAGCCATTGCAACACCGGTAGGTGTATTGCTCTGAAAAAGACGAGGTAAAGCTCCAATTTTTTCAAGTTCACTTTTATATTTATTTCCCAGTTGGTCGTTTCCTACTTTTCCTAAAAAAGCCGATTCAACACCAAGGTTTGCAAGGCCGTGAATTGTATTAGCCGCCGAACCTCCCGGGGCATATATCCGTTCATAGTTTTTTGTTGCTTCATTAATCTTTCCCGATGTTTCAAGATCTACCAATGTCATACTTCCTTTGGGCAGATTATTTTGGGTCAAAACTTCGTTAGAGGTAAGTTTTACAACAACATCCATCAACGCATTTCCTATCCCTATAATTTTCTTTTTTGATGCCATAATTTTTGTTAATTCTGTTTGTGTTACCGACAAAAGTAATGAATCGTACCGATAAAATACCGTTTTTTGATGCAACTATTCAATTACCAAATAAAGCAATGTTTTTTTTGTAATGTTTTTTTATAAATCTTTTTGTAGTCAATACACAAAGTTATTGCACATCGTTTTTAACAAAATCGCTATATTAAAGCACCTGAAAAACTCAGCGTACGAAACAACTTTTTATATATTTACACTATGCAAAATACAAAGCATATATACACACAACAAATAAAACAAAAAGCAAAAGAGCTGGGTTTTGCCGATTGCGGAATTGCCCCGGCAAAAAAACTTTTTAACGAAGAGCCACGACTAAAAAGCTATTTGCAAAATAATTATCATGGGCAAATGGTCTACATGGAAAACCATTTCGAAAAACGACTCGACCCAAGCTTACTTGTCGACAATGCAAAATCAGTTATTGTGGTTTTACTGAATTATTATACAAAAAAAAAACAAATCAATACCGAAGTTCCAATGATTTCGAAATATGCCTATGGAGACGATTATCATTTTATTGTAAAAGATAAACTCAGACAATTGTACCGCTATATCGAAAATGAAATTTCGCCCATGCAGGGACGAATCTTTACCGATTCGGCACCGGTGCTCGAAAGAGCCTGGGCTGTTGAAGCGGGGCTGGGATGGATTGGGAAAAATGGCTTACTGATAAATAAAAAGTATGGCTCCTTTGTTTTTATTGGCGAAATTATTACCACACTCGAGTTTGAATACGACAAACCTTACACAAAGCAATATTGTGGCACATGTACAAAATGTATTGATGCCTGCCCTACAAATGCCATTATTTCGCCACATACAATTGATGCACGTAAATGCATTTCGTATTTAACCATCGAATTAAAATCGGATATACCTCACCAATACACAAAAAAACTCAACAAATGGGTTTTTGGTTGCGATATTTGCCAGGATGTTTGTCCCTGGAACAAAAAAATTCAGGAACACAACATTGATGAACTTGCCCCAAATAACAAACTATTGCGTATGCTGCCCTCCCAATGGAAAAATCTGAGTAAGTCTGAGTTTAATGCTCTCTTCAAAAATTCAACTGTAAAACGCACAGGATTCAAAAAATTGCAACAAAACATAGGGCATATAAACTAACAGCCGAACACACACAAAACACTAATTTACATACATATAGGAATAATAAATAAAACTCATGCTTAAAAAAAACTTTATCAATAAAAAATAATTACTAAAAACAGCAACTATTTCACTACAAGTTTGTATATATTTCGTAAACCAATATTTAAACAACATTGAAAACACTCAAACTCACAACACTTTTTATTTTAATACTTCAGATAAGTTTAGCACAAAAAGTTTCGGTAATAGGCTACATACGTGATGCCGAAACAGGCGAAGACTTAATTGGAGCAACCGTTTATGTTGAGCAAATACTTACCGGAACAATTAGTAACGAATACGGTTTTTACTCATTAAACCTCAACAAGGGTTTTTACACATTTCATGTATCGTATTTAGGTTACCAAACCCAGAGTTTTACCCTTTCGGTTGATGATAAAGTCACACAAAACATTAAACTACTGCCGGTAAGCGAGCAAATTAGCGAAGTAGTTGTTAGTACCGATGCTGTAAATCAAAACATTATTGGTACCGAAATGGGCACATTCAAACTCGACCCGAAAATAATAAAAGCCATACCGGTATTGTTAGGCGAACAAGATGTATTAAAAACCATACAACTAATGCCGGGAGTTGCAACAACCGGCGAAGGAGGCACGGGCTTTTTTGTACGTGGCGGACAGGCCGACCACAACCTGGTTTTGCTCGACGATGCCCCGGTGTATAACCCATCGCATTTGCTTGGTTTTTTTTCGGTATTTAACTCCGATGCTTTAAACGATGTAAAATTATACAAAGGAGGAGTTCCGGCACAATACGGAGGCCGGGCATCGTCGGTACTCGACATACGCATGCGCGAGGGAAACTCCGAACGCTATGCTGCCTCCGGAGGAATTGGGATAATATCGAGCCGGATTACGCTTGAAGGCCCACTGGGCAATAACGGAAGCTCGTTTTTGATATCGGGGCGCCGTACTTACGCCGATTTATTTTTACTGTTTGCAAAAAACGAAATGCTAAAAAGCAGCAAGCTCTACTTTTACGATCTGAATATGAAAACCCATTTCGATATTGGTGAAAAAGACCGGATATACTTCTCGGGATACATGGGGCGCGATGCGCTGAAAACTTCGATATTTGGCTTCGACTGGGGGAATAAAGCCGGCATAGTTCGATGGACTCACGTTTTTTCATCGAAACTTTTCAGCAATACTTCGCTCATTTACAACGACTATAATTACGATACACAGGCTGATCTGGATTTTAACTTTTCACTGAAAGCCGGAATAACCGGAAAAACAATTAAACAGCGCTTTACATACTATGCCCACAAAAATCACACATTGATGTTCGGGTTTGAACTGAACAACCACATATTTAAGCCCGGATCACTTAAACTTTTATCGCCTCAAACCGAAGAACAAAATTTTAATATGGAAGAAAAGTTTGGAAACGAAAATGCTTTCTATTTTTCGAACGAACACAAAATACTCCCTCAACTTACAGTAAATTACGGTATCCGATATTCGCACTTTACCCGTTCAGGACAATCTAACGAATACTCTTTTGATATTGAAGGAAATGCAACCGATACAACTTTTTATTCCGATGGGCTAAAATACTCGCCGTATAATTATTTTGAACCGAGGCTGAATGCAAACTATGTATTTAATCAAAATTTAAGCATTAAAGCCGGTTATAACCGAATGACTCAATTCATTCATTTACTCCAAAATGCCACAGCAGGAACACCAATCGATTACTGGATTCCAAGCAGCCCAATTGTAAAACCTCAGATTGCTGATCAAATCAGCATTGGTGTTTTTCGAAATTTGGCAAATCATAACTACAAATTATCGACTGAACTCTATTATAAAAACATGAAAAATCAAATTGATTATAAAACCGGAGCATCGCTTTTATTAAACGATTTGGTCGAAACAGAACTGCTTTTTGGCAAAGGAAAAGCATACGGTGCCGAGTTTTTAATCGAAAAAACTCAAGGTACTTTTACAGGATGGATTGCATATACTCTGTCGCGTTCGTTACGAAAAATTGAAGGTATAAACCGTGGAAACTGGTACTCGTCACGACAAGACCGAATACACGATTTGTCGATTGTTGCAATGTACCAACTTACTCCTTCGGTTAATCTATCGGCAAGCTGGGTTTATTACACAGGCGATGCCGTTACTTTTCCGGCCGGAAAATACATTATTGACGGTTATATTGCCAACTTGTACACCGAACGAAACGGGTACCGAATGCCCGATTATCACAGGCTTGATGTTGGAATGACCTGGACTATTGCAAACAGAGGAAATTATCGCTCGGAGTTAAACTTTTCTGTATACAATGCTTACTGCCAAAAAAATCCTTACAGCTATGTTTTTAGCGAGGATTCTGAAAATCCGGGACAAACGAAAACAACAATGATTTACTTATTTTCGGCAATACCATCAATTAGCTGGAACTTTAAATTTTAAATTGAAACAAATGAAACGAGCTATCTATATAATTACATTATTATCGATTTTGCTTAGTGCATGTGAAGAGGAAGTGATAATTGATTTAAAATCAATTGAAAAAAAACTCATTGTTGATGCTGTACTTTCTGACAAAACCCCCAGTATTGTTGTAAAACTCTCGTACAATCAGGGTTTTTACGACACACCAAACCCCGAGTTTTTAAACAATGCCAATGTATTTATAAAAGACCAGGAAGGATACTCCGAAAAATTACTCATCACAAACAACAATGTTTATTTTTCGCCAATTTTTTATGTACAACATAACAAAAGCTATACACTAACTATCGAAACCGAAGAGCAATCTTTTGAAGTACATGCCACATTGCCTGAAAAAATTGCAATTAACAACATACAATTTGTTCCAAACCCGTTTTATCCATCGGGCGATAGCTTAAATGCCTTTGTAAATGTGATTGATATTCCAAACGTTAATAATTATTTCAGGCTTTTTATCACAAAATCGGGAACTCCTTTTACCCGTGAGTTTTTTCTGGTCGACGATTCGTTTGGAAAAAATAAAATACTTACAATGCCGGTATATTACAAAAACTTTAGTTTTGGCGACACAGTTATTGCCGAACTACATCATCTTAGTAAACAAACCTACGAATACTACTCCGGCTTAAGCGAAAACATATCGGGTTCGTTTAATTCAATTGCCCCCGGAAACCCACCCGGCAATATGCCCGAAAATGTATACGGAATTTTTGCATCGTACAGTGCAACACGCGATACTTTTATTGTACCCGAGTTGCCGTTGCTGCCATAAACATTGCACATAAATTACTATATTGCACGTACTTTATTTATAGCGATAATATAAAAAAACATGAGTACAAACATCAATATAAGCGTAACAAAGGCTTCGGGAGAAAGAGAACAATTCGATATAAAAAAACTCATAGGATCGCTCGAAAAAGCCGGAGCCGACACCGAAACAATCAATTATATAACTTCCGATATTAAAACATGGATGCACGATGGCATATCAACCAAAAAAATTTATGCCCGGGCGTTTTCATTGCTTAAATCAAAAACTCATCCTGCTGCTTCGCGATATAAACTCAAAAAAGCAATTATGGAAATGGGGCCAACCGGATATCCGTTTGAACATTTAGTAAGCCGGATAATGGAACTTGACGGTTATAAAACACAAACCGGAATTGTAGTGCAGGGTTTTTGTGTGAGCCACGAGGTTGATGTTATTGCCACCAAAAATAACGAACAAATTCTTACCGAATGTAAATACGGGCAACATGCCGGCAAAATTGTTAGCGTAAAAGTACCACTATACATCCATTCGCGCGTTAACGATATTGTAAAGAAAAGAGAAAAAATGCCCGAGTACAAAGGGTTTACTTTTAAAGGATGCATTGCTACAAATACACGTTTTACTTCGGATGCCATTGATTATGCAAAATGCAACAATATGCTTTTGCTTGCCTGGGATTACCCACAAGGCAAAGGAATTAAAGATATTATTGACCGCGAAAAAATCTATCCAATAACAGTTTTAAACAACATTACCAAAGCCCAAAAACAAAAATTAATGGACGATGGAATTGTAATATGCCGCCAACTACAAAACAATCAAAAAGTACTTGACCAATTTGGATTAACAAGCCGAAAAACAAAAGCAATTCTTAACGAGATTGAGAATATTATCATCTAAAAAAAATCAAAAAAAGAACTACATGAAAGCTGCACGCTACAAGATTCTTGGATATTTACAAATATTTGTTGGCATGGGCGCCATTGCCGGAGGCTTGCCTTTAATTATATCGCCACAAGGAAACGCAATGGGAATGCCGCTTGAACTGCTCGAAAAATCACCTTTCACAAATTATCTGATCCCCGGTATAATTTTATTTACAATTAACGGTTTAGGACAATTATTCTCGGCATGGTACAGCTTAAAACTTTTAAAACCCGCCTCGCTTTTAGGAATTATTTTTGGTGCAGCACTTATTGGATGGATACTTGTACAAATATTTTATTTGGGATTTAGTACCTGGATGCAGGCTTTGTATCTTGCTATTGGAACTATCGAAATGTTTTTAGCTTTAGGAATTTTCAGAAAACACAATGTTAAACAAGCAAATTAAGCCCTGCAAGCTTTTTAAGAGCCTTTACAATCCCTTTTTCGATTACAGTATAATCGGCAATTTGTTTGCCGGTAAAAAGAATAACCACCCCAAGTTTTTGAGTCGAAACAGAATTCTGCTTTAACAAAATATGCTTATGCAAACGATAAGCTTCGCGCATACGTCTTCGAATCAGATTGCGGCTTACTGCAAGTTTTATATTGCGCTTTGGAACCGAAAAAATTACCTGAGCAGGATAACCGGCCAATTGATCAATCGGAATATAAAGCACTCTGAAAGGAAACACAAAAAATGATTCACCTGCTTCAAAAACCTTGTCAATTATACGCTGATTGCAAAGCCTTTCTTCTTTTGTAAAACAAAACTTCATAGCACATAAATAATAAAAACATTCAAAAATACATATTTGAGAATTGATGTCGCTAATAAATTCACGAAATTCATTTTGAATCGTTAACTTTGCTCGTTCATTAAAATAATTTCATGTATTCGATAAGACAAAATAAAGTTTCGAGGCTAATACAAAAAGAACTTGCTGATTTTTTCAGGCTCGAAAGCCGGAATATCTTTGGTGGAAAAATGATTTCGGTTACCGTTGTTCGCGTATCGAAAGACCTTGCCGTTGCGAAAGTTTACTTAAGCATATTTCCTTCGGAAGGAGCCGATGAAGTGTACCGGCTTATTAAGCAACTTACCGGGCAAATACGAGGCGAACTAGGACACAAAGTTGGGAAACAATTGCGCATTGTCCCCGAATTGCAATTCTATATCGACGACAGCCTCGATTATATCGACAATATCGAAAAAGCACTGAACGACTAAAACTAGAGCTATGCAATACGACCCAATAAAACGAAGTGTAGGTAATGTATTTAACAAATCAGTTTTTTTACGAAAAATGTTTTATCGTTTGCTCGATATGCTTTTGCTGCGATCGTGGCATGTGCGCCGTGAACTAAAACGATGGAATGCCCCCGAAAACCCCACAATACTCGACGCCGGTGCCGGTTTTGGACAATACACCTATCGCATGTCGCGTATTTTTAAAACGGCACTCATTAAAGCTGTCGATGTTAAAGAAGAACAAATTATTGACTGCAACCGCTTTTTTCTGAAAACCGGACTGAATAACAGGGTTATTTTTGAAAAAGCCGACCTGACAAAATTTACCGAACCCGAACAATTTGACCTTGTTCTTTCGGTTGATGTGATGGAGCATATTGAAGAAGATGTACAAGTTTTTAAAAATTTCTATGCATCGATGACTCAAAATGCAATGCTCATTATATCGACACCCAGCGACCAGGGCGGATCTGACTCTGACCACGATCACGATAGTGATGAAACAACAGGGTTTATTGACGAGCATGTTCGCGACGGATACAATATAAACGAGATTGAAGAAAAATTAAAAACAGCCGGTTTTATAAATATTACTGCCCGCTATCAGTACGGTAAACCCGGCAATATTTCATGGCGCTTATCAATGAAATACCCAATAAAAATGCTGGGTATCAGTAAATTGTTTTTTATTTTATTGCCATTTTACTACATTATCGCTTATCCAATTTCGGCATTGCTCAACTGGTTCGACCTCAATTCGACACACAAAAAAGGAACAGGATTAATTGTAACAGCCTTTAAATAATTGAACTTTCCGCTATACATAGCCCGCAGATACCTGCTTTCGAAAAAATCGAAGAATGTGGTAAACATTATTTCGGGAATTGCTATGCTGGGTGTTATTGTTGGAACTACAGCACTTGTTGTTGTTCTTTCAATTTTTAACGGCTTCGATATCCTTATTAAATCATTTTTCAGCTATTTCGATTCCGAAATTAAAATTACGGCCATCGAAGGAAAAAACTTTGATGCAAATACCGAAGCTTTTGAGAAAATAAAGAACGACAAATCGGTTATTCATTATTGCGAAGTTGTTGAAGAAATTGCCCTATTCAGATTCGAAGACCGCCAGTTTATTGCAAATATTAAAGGCATCGACGAGGATTACATCGAAATGGCCAACATTGAAGAAATAATGTACGACGGTGAGCTAATGCTTAATGACGGAAACTTTGACTACACAATTATCGGACGTGGTCTGGCTTATAATCTGGGAGCATCGGTCAGGTTTGTAAGGCCAATTCATATTTCGGTTCCCCGTAAAGGCCGAAGCTCAACAATGCTGCTCAATCCTTTTAGACAACAAAACTTATTTCTTTCGGGAATATATTCGGTTGGACAAATCGAAGTCGATGATCAGTTTGCACTTATTCCGTTAAACATTGCCCGAAATTTGCTCGATATTGGCCAAAATGTTACTTCAATTGAACTGGGGCTTACACCAAATGCAAACAAAGAGCGAAGCCAACGACGGATACAGCAAATACTGGGCAATAACTTTAAGGTTGAGAACCGATATCAACAACACGAATCGTATTACAAAATTGCCAAAAGCGAACGTTTTTTTATCTTTTTAATTTTGTCGTTTATTCTTGTAATTGCATCGTTCAATTTAGCAAGCTCAATTGCAATGCTCATTCTCGACAAAAAGAAAGACATTAACATTTTAGTGAGCCTTGGGCTTACACGCAAAAAAATTGGAATGATATTTTTATACGAAGGCTGGCTTGTATCGTCAATTGGTGCTGTTGTAGGTTTAGTATTAGGAATATTGCTTAGCCTGGGGCAAATGCATTTTGGCTGGCTAAAAATACCCGGATCGTTTGTAATTGATCATTACCCGGTTGAAATTAAAATTCCCAGTCTCATATTAATTATTTTTACAGTTTTAATTATTGGAGCTGTGGCATCGTGGTTACCGGTAAAATTTTTACCTCAGCGCTTTTTCGAAATTAACGAAGAATAATTTCAATAAACAAAACTAAAAAATCAGTATCAAGCTAGTTGTTTTCAATTTTGGGCATCACATCAATCCCAATGTAATAAATATCGTATCCGCCATAGCCTCCCGGCCTGTTCGACGAAAAAATCAACAAATCGTTTTCGAAGCTATATGATTTTATTGCTATTGCCCTATACTCATCGTATTGTGAATTAATTGGCTTTCCAAAATTTACAGGATCGCTCCACTGCCCGTTTTGGTATATCGAATAATAAAAATCAAAACCTCCCAATCCTCCCGGCCTGTCTGAACTAAATACCATAAAATTTCCACAAACATTCGGACATTTATCGTTGTGTTCACTATTTACAGCGTCAATCGGATTTTTCGGAAAATTGTTTTCCGACTCTATAAATGAGTATAAATTAAGACTTTTCGGAATATCAATTTCGTAAATATTGTATAAGCCTCCTGAATTGTTGCAATACACCATGCTTTCAAAAGCCGCCGAATCGGGTACAACATTTAAATGATCATAAGGAAATTGCAATGTACGAAACGAAATATAGCCCTGATCGCATTGATCGGACGATAAAAAAGAAATTTGATAAGGCCCCGAAATCAAAGAATCGGACAGACTGTTTGAACCGGTTTCATGAATATTGCCATATTTATAATAATGCATTGTATTGGTACCCGTCTGATTGCAGGCGTAAAAAAAGTAACCATCTTTATTGTCGGTTATAAAGTAAGGTCCATATTCGTCGGCATGAGTGCGGGTTTTTTTTAACATTTGAGCCAAGCCAGGCATATCCGAATAAACATTATCATCGATATAAAAACTCCCCTGACGTTGATCCCACACAAAAGTAAAGCTACTGCCTTTTATATCGTAATTGCTTCCGTTTGATGGTTCGTTCGACGAGAAAGCGATATAATTATAACTATGCAACTGCAATAATGCAGAATTTATGTCATCGTATTGGCTGTTTATCTCTGAAAAATTGATTGCGGCACTGTCGGGAAAATATCCTTTGTAATAAAGAGTATTGTTGTTATTGTATGAGCACCCAAAAGAGATAAACAAAAGAGCAAAAACTAAAAATAGCGGTGTGTGTTTCATCAAATATGTTTATACATATGACGAATGTTTTTACCAAAAAGTTGCTTTATCTCTAAAATTTATTTTAGCCTAGCACAACAAACCCAGAATTTGCACCATAATAATAAGAATAACCATTGCCAAAGGATACACAGTAGCATACGAAACCGATGGAGCATTTGTTCGTGTCATTGCAGTAACAGCAGCCAAACCCGGCGTACTCGTCATACTACCGGTTAATGCTCCAAGCAAAGTAAGAATATTCATTTTGAAGAAAATCTTCGAAATAATTGAAGTAACAATCATTGGAAAAACAGTAATAATAGCGCCGGCAATAAACATATTTATGCCATTTTCAACAAACGTATCAACCAGGTGTGCACCGGCCGATGTACCTACAGCTGCCATAAAAAACAACAACCCCAATTGCCTGATAAGCTGGTTTGCAGCACTTGTCATTGTCCACAATATTGGCCCGGTTTTGCCAATACGTCCCAAAAACAATCCCGAAATAAGCACACCACCGGTAAGTCCGGGGCTAAAACTAAAGTTTCCTACTTCGATATTTATTTTTCCAATAAGGATTCCAATAATAATACCTAAAGCAATTGGTAAAAAGTCGGTATCAGAAAGCCTGCTATCGTCGTTGCCAAAAATATTCATTACCTGTTTCATGTTTTCGGTATTGCAGGCAATCATAAGTTTATCGCCAAACTGAATCCTCGAATTAGGCGATGGAATAATATTGATACCCGAACGGGTAATCCGTGTAATTGTTGCGCCATAATTCTCGTGTAAACGCAACTCCCCTATACTTTTATTTACATATTCTTTATTTGTAACCAGTACTCGTTGCACATCGAACTTTTGCGACAAAGGAATTTCGGTATCTGTTTTAGCTCCAATAAGCAGGCGAATACGTTTTAATGCTTCGGCATCGCCAACAGCTTTAATAATATCGCCTTTATATAAAATTGTGTCGGGAGTTGGAGTGCAGGCTTCGCCGTTGTGCATTACTCTCGACACCACTGCTTTTGTCATAAACCGTATCCGCAACTCTCGAATTGTTTTGCCAATTACATTTTCGTTTTCAACCACAAAGTTTGCTTTTTCGATACCCGGAAAATCAGATTTTATTTCTTTTTCATATTCCTTTTCAGCATCCGAAATTTTCTTTTTTAATAGTTTTGGAAGTATACTTACAAACAAAATTACTCCTAATACACCAAAGGGATATGCAACACCGTAACCAATTGAAGCCAGGGGCGAACGGGTTGTGTCAATTGCCGCAGCTAAACCCGGCGTACTGGTTAATGCCCCGGTAAGCAGGCCAATTCCAATTTTCATGTCAATATCAAAAAGATATACAACACCAATGGTTGTAAGACCGGCAATAACAATTAACGACGAGGCCAGTATTGTAAGTTTTTTCCCTTGCTTTTTAAATGCTGAAAAAAATCCCGGGCCAGCCTGCATACCAATTGTAAAAATAAATAACACCAACCCGATTTGCTGTATTTCGGAGGGAATGATTATTCCAAAATGGCCAAAAAGAAGAGCAATAAAAATAACAGCCGAAACATCGAGCGATATTCCTTTAATTTTAATCCGCCCAAGCAAATAACCCAGAGTAACTATCAGAAAGAAAGAGAAATAAACATTCGAAAGCATTTCCATACCATACAGTTTTAAAACGGCACAAATTTATGCTTTTATAACACACCAAATAAATTAAACCCCCCGAAAGTGCTTATTATTTACATTGAATAAATATTGACTCTGTTACTGATTCAACAAGAACGAAAAATTGTCGGTGTGTGTAAGCTCTGCCGGTTTTTTATTATAAAAAAAGATACGAGCCGATAATTCGCCAATAAGTTCACACGTTTTATCTTCAATTTTCAACATGGTTCCTTCCCTAAGGCCAACAACCGTTTTATTCTGATTAATCTCTAAAAACTCTTCGATACGCTGTTGACGTGTTTCTCCGGCATGTCCGGCAGGGTTTGCATCGAGATAGTGAGGATTTATTTGAAAAGGGACCAAGTTTAAGGTGTCAAAACCAAGTGGATCGGCAATAGGCATATCGTTTGTTGTTTGTAGGCTTGGACAAGCTACATTTGCTCCGGCACTCCAGCCAATGTATGGTATTCCCTGCATAACCCGCTTTTGTATTGCGCCTATTATTTTATGTTGACGCATAGAGCGAACAAGCTGCCATGTATTGCCCCCTCCTATAACAATAGCTTCGGCATTATTTATTGCATCAAGGGCATTATCAAACCGATGAATACTCACAACACTGTGCCCTATTTCGCTAAACCGTTCGTTTACTTTGCGTTCATACTCAGCATACGAAAAAGTTACTGCTGCATATGGAATAAAAAGAGCTTTTACCGGTTTGTTTCCTAAAAACTGTTGTATTTGATACTTAGGATACTCAAGATATGCCTGCCCTGCAAGCGATGAATTACTGATTAATAAAAGTCGCATAAACATTGCTATTTGGTTTAATGCAAATATAAACCTAAAAAAATGTGTTTAGAAAAAATCAATTAAGAAACACACAAAAAGCATTCTGAAAACATTTACGCCTTATTGACCATAAAACTAAATACCGAGCCTTTTTTGGGTGTACTTTCAACAAAGAGCTCACCATTGTTCAGTACGATAAACTCTTTACATAGCATAAGCCCTAAACCGGTTCCAATTTCGCCTTCGGTCCCGGTTTTTGAGCTAATTTTCCCGAATTGCATAATTTTTTCGACATATTCGGGAGTTATCCCAACTCCTTGGTCAATAACCGATATTTTCACCTTGTTTCCAATTTCATCAGCAGTTAATGTGATTTTTCCGCCCCGGTACGAAAATTTAATAGCATTTGACACTAAGTTGCGCAAAACAAGGAGTATGCTGTTTCGGTCGACAAGTATTTTGAGGGTGCAGTTTTGCGGGTACACTATCGGAACATCCTTGTTGAGTGCCACCGAAAACAGATCGTTATAAACCTGATCAAAAATTCCGGCAAGCTCGGTTTCTTGCAGTACAATATTATCACGATTATACTGCGACTGAGCCCACATCAATAAATCGTCGAGCAGCTTAACTGTTGTTTCCGACGAATTGCCAATTAAGTTAATATATTCAAGTATCTCTTCGTTGCTAACCTGTCCGTATTGCATTTTAACCAATTCAACCATCTGGTTAATTGTTGTCATTGGACCGCGTAAATCGTGGCCAATAACCGACAAAAATTTATCTTTTGTACGGTTTGCTGTGTCAAGTTCTTGATTTTGATTTTCAATGCGTTCCTTCTGTTTTGTAATTTCTAAGGTGCGTTGTTCAACAAGTATTTCAAGCTTTTTTTGGCTACGCAGCAAACGCAAATAACGCAAACGCGTAATTAACAATACAAGCATTACAACAAAAACAAAAGCCAGCCAGCGAAATATTGGCGTTTGCCACCACACCGGATGCATTACAATAACAATTGATGTGTAATTTTGAGCACATACACCATCGCTGTTGCACGATTTTACTTTAAAAATATATTTACCGGCCGAGAGGTTTGTATACTGCACATAATTGTTTGAATAATCAGCAACAACCCAATCTTCATTAAATCCTTCGAGTTTGTAGTAATACTTATTTTTTTGTGTTGGGGCATATTCCAACGATGAAAAATAAATCGTAAATATTTTATCCTGATGGTATAAATGTAAAGTATCGATTAAGTCGACCGGATCGGACAGGTGGTTTGAGTCAGACTCGGAAATTTTTTTACCCATAACCATTATTTCGGTTATTACTACATCGTTAAGCGTTGAATCAACAACCGCTTGGTTTGGGGTAAAAACATTAACACCATCGAGACTTCCTGCATAAATTTTATCATTTTGTTTGTCGAAATAAATAGCAGCCTGATTAAAAGCCCCGTTATGCAGTCCGTTTTTTGATGTAAACGATGATACCTTACCGGTTTTTTTCGAGAACTTTTCGATTCCCGAAATTGTAGTAACCCATACATCGTTTTGCCCGTCAATAACCGAAGCCTGAATAATTTTTTTCTCAAGATTATTATTAACCGGATGCCTCTGAATACTTTCAGTTGATGGTATAAAATTATAAATTCCGGAACCATCGGTCGAAAGCCACAACGAATTTTTGTTTTCGACATAAATATCGTTTATTCGTCCTGTGGGAAAATCCGTATAAGTATCGCTGTTTGCATAAACCACATACCGGTTGGTATGCACGTTATATTTAATCAAACCACGTCCGACATTTGCAATCCAAAGTATCGAATCAATTATTTCGATATCAAAAACACTGTTATTAAACTGATCTTCATCATCAAAATTAATTGACTGGTATTGCAAGGTTTTTTTATCTACCTTTTTTATACCTCCCCCCCATGTAGCTGCCCAATAATGCTTAGCCGTTTCGCGTACCGAAAAAACTCCGCTACTCCAGTCGTCGGGCTTATGAGGCACCTGTTTAAAGGTTTCGGAATTGGGGTCAAAAATTGAAATAAAATTTCCATCGGTACCAACTACAATTTTATTGTCGTCGGTATACAACAAACTTAATATTGAATTTGTATTTAAGCCCGCATATTTTTCGGCTGTATATTGTTTATAATTTCCACTTTGGGGGTTGTATTTCCATAATCCGCTGCTTCGCGATCCAAACCAAATATTCCCGTTGGCACCTGCAATAATGCTGTATATTTTATTGAAGCCCTGATTTTTTAATTCAGGCAATACCTTTTTAAAAATTCGCTCGTTAATGGGCAACATCCCCAAACCGTTATCAAGATGTCCAAGCCACAAACAATGATTATTATCGAGATGCATTTCGATAATTGAATTTGACGAGAGGCTGCTTGGCTGATTTATTATATGTTCAAAATGATATTTTTGCTTTAACTCACTGTTGAAACAATACAAGCCACTTGTACGCGAAGCAAGCCACAAATTGTTCTGCTTATCGGTAATCATACGCATAAGCGGATCGCCATTAAAATACTGCAAAGGGAACAACAATTCTAAAAATTCGGTTTGCCCCGGCACAACATAGTATATACGCCCCGACCAGGTCGAAAACATTATTTTATCGCCTATTTGTGCAATATCGGTTATTGCTCCAACATGCTCGGTGTCCTGATCGTAGGGCACGCAGTAAAAGTCAATTGTATCGAGTTCGGGATGAATACAAAAAACCTCACCCTGGCTCATTCCTATCCAAACATTGCCTTTAGTATCCGAAAATATTGAATTTACATTCGATATTCCTCGTTCAAAAGAATCATGTTTAGTTAAATCGATAAACTCAAACTCGCCGGTTTCTTTATTGTATACATCAACTGTTTTATCGGCTGTTCCTATCCATATGCGGCCTTTATTGTCTTCGTTAATTGTGATAATGTTGTAACTGTCAACCGATTTATTTGTCCCATCGGGGATGTAGTGAATAAACCCATTGGTTTGACGATCGTACCGGTTTAAACCTCCTCCTACTGTACCTATCCAAACAATGTTATCTGAATCGACAAAAATGGACTTTATAAAATTATTCGATAATGAACGAGGATTATTCTCATTGTGTAAATATGTAACGGTACTGTATCCATCAAGACGGCTCAATCCAAAATTTGTACCTACCCACACATACCCCATCTGATCGCGAAAAATCGCCTCGACAGTGTTATGCATAAATTTTCCGTTGCCTGTGTTGTAATTAATAAAATCGTTGTTCGCAATTTGAGCCCGCCCCGAAATAAACATCAACAACAATAAAAAAAGTACAAAGTGTTTCATGTAGGTAAATTAACATTTTATCGGCATAATTAGCCTTTTAAACCATAAAATATCATCAAACCAATACGCTAAAATAAAAACTTCATCCTTGATGATACTACTATTAAATTAAAATTTGTATCTAATCGTTTAAACACAAATACATTTTTTAATCTCTAAAAACAATCAATTTATCTACACCCTTTTTGATTATATATGCCAAACCGAAACAATATCAGCACTTTCCGAAAAGAAATATATTGCTTCGCTATACAATACTTTATGAAACTTCGAAAATAAAAAAAAAGTATAAATTATAACACTATTTAGCACTCTTTTTTCGAAAACACAGCAACATGTAAAAATGCGATGCAACACACACTCATTGTTTTATGGTATCTGCAACAAATACAAATTAAAAAATTGCATACAAGTTTATTGCTCAAATGATGATTTGTATAATTTTAAAAAAATGGAAATACAAAATTGCCTTACGATCTTAAATAATGTTTCGGTTAAATTTTTATAAAACATACACCAATATTTATTTTTAAACAATGCGATTGAATATTTTTGACTCAAAATAAATATTCCGGTATTAAACCACACTGCCCGGCTATTTACATAAATAATAAAAAAATGAAGAAAACTTTAGTGTACCTCGCACTGGCAATTTTATTATTAAGCACACAAAATTTATATGCAGCCGGAAAAAGAGAACTATTCAGAGGAGGAATGCTTTTGCATGTAGGACATTTGCAAAATAAGATTGATTATCCTCAGATAAACGGTTTCACAAAAGGCATAGGAGGTAAAATTGCTTTCAGAATTGGGCCACATTTCAGAGCCGGAACCGAAGGTTATGTATCGACATACAAGTACAAAAATAACGAAGGAAATTACAAAGTTGGCTGGGGCGGATTGCTTTTTGAATATCAGTTTTTAAATAAACGATTTACCCCTGTAGCAGGGTTCTCAATTGGCAAAGGTTCAATTCACGATTTATACATGATTGAGGGAAATTATACCGACAACGAACCCGATACAGGTATTTACAAAACCTATTCATCAACCACTATTGATCCGCACATAAGCCTCGAATACCAAATAGCCGACAACATTAACATTATCGGGAAAATTGATTATTTGCTCTTTCCCGGCATCGAATATCCAAAACAAATTGCCCGCGGACCACGTTTTTATTTTGGGATTTTGTTTATGCGATAAGAATTCAATCGTTTAGAGTTAATTTTTTAAAGCAACTCATAACGTGTTCCGATTTTTCGGAAGATCCCGCATACAATTATCCTCGGTTTTGGTTCGCGTAAGGATTATACTTGTTTCATTCAGATAAAACTTGACTAATCAGACTATTTTATCTTATTTTGCAAAATATTATTTCAAAGTAGATTTTTATTGTAAGCATTTGATCAAATCGTAAATCAAAAAATTATGGAAATCAATCAATCGGAAATATCAAAAAAAATAAAATCTGACGGATATATAAACGAATCAATCCCTGCCGGAATTAATTTAGTTGATGAAATTCAACGAATGAAGAAAGAGAAAAATGCGGTTATATTGGGACATTTTTACATTGACGGTGAATTGCAGGATATTTCGGATTTTGTAGGCGACAGTCTTGCTCTTGCGCAAGAAGCTGAGCGTACCAATGCCGATATCATTGTGTTTGTAGGTGTACACTTTATGGCCGAAACTGCCAAAATCATAAATCCAACAAAAAAAGTTATACTCCCCGATTTAAACGCCGGATGTTCGCTTGCAGAATCGGCACCAATTGACGAATTCAGAAAATTTAAGGCTCAATATCCAAACCATAAAGTGATCAGTTACATTAATTGCACAGCCGATATGAAAACCGAAACGGATGTGGTTTGCACCTCGTCGAATGCTGTAAAAATTGTTGAAAGTTTTCCGAAAGATGAAAAACTAATATTTGGCCCCGATAAAAATTTAGGGAACTATATAAACTCGCTTACAGGCCGAAACATGGTTTTATGGAATGGAGCATGCATGGTACACGAAAAGTATTCGGTTGAGAAAATTATCGGCCTGCAAAATACCTACCCCGATGCCGAAGTAATTGCTCACCCCGAATGTGAAAAACCTGTTTTATTGCTTGCAAAACACATTGGATCAACATCGGCTCTTTTAACGTATGTACAAAAAAGCAAAGCACAAAAATTTATAGTTGCTACCGAAAGCGGCATTTTACATCAAATGAAAAAAGCCTGCCCCGAAAAGCTGTTTATTCCTGCACCATCAAACGATTCGACCTGTGCATGCAACGACTGTACATATATGAAACTTAACTCGTTGAAAAAACTCTATCTCTGTTTAAAATACGAACTTCCCGAAGTTACTCTTAGCGACGAAGTAATTGAAAAAGCACGCAAACCGATTGAACGCATGTTAAAAATTTCGTAAACAGTATGTTATTGTAACTTTTGATTGTTTTTATGCCGTAATGTATCGCGAGTTGTTTTTTTCTCGATATTTTTCAAAAATGCTTTTTCAAGATCAACTCCTGTTTGGTTTGCCAAACAGATAAGTACCCATAGTATATCTGCCATTTCGTCGGACATAGAGCCGGCGTTTTCGTTATCTTTAAACGATTGCTCTCCATAGCGGCGAGACATAATCCGAGCCAGTTCGCCAACTTCTTCGGTTAGTATAACCATGTTGGTTAGTTCGTTAAAGTAACGCACGCCAAGGGTTTTTATCCATTTGTCAACTTGTTGTTGTGCTTGCTTTATAGTAAGGTCATTCATCACTTTATTCTTTGTTTTTTGTATCGATAATAATTGTTACAGGACCATCGTTTATCAGCTCAACATCCATATGTTCTCCAAAAACACCTTGCTGAACCTCTTTACCAATAGCTTTTGAAAGCTCCTCACAAAATGCAACGTACATTGGAACTGCATGATCGGGTTTTGATGCTTTTATGTACGAGGGACGATTCCCCTTTTTTGTTTTTGCATGCAAAGTAAACTGGCTCACTACAATAATTTCACCATCAACTTCAAGCACCGAACGGTTCATTACACCCCGGCTATCGTTAAAAATACGCAGTTGGGCAATTTTATTGCTAAGCCAAACTACATCGTCAATATTATCGGCATCTTCAACACCAAGTAAAACCACCAAACCATTATTAATGTCGGCAACAATTTTGCCGTTTACTGTTACCGATGCTTTTGAAACCTTTTGAATTACAGTACGCATATACTTTCAATTTTTGTGATTTCAAAACTAAGAAAACAATGGTTCATAATCAAAAAGAGAGCCTGACACATTTGCACAAGCTCTCCTTTTTATAACGCAAAACCCTTGAAATTATTCGTATGATTTCTCGCTCAATGCATTTCCCTTTTCATCCCACATTTTCCATGTTCCACTTTTATCTCCGTTTTTGTAGATCATTAAAACACGCAAGGTTCCGTTATCGTCCCAAACTTTCCATGTGCCATCTTTTTTTCCGTTTTTATATTCGGCTTCGGCAATTTTAATACCCTGCTCGTTATACGTTTCCCAATTGCCATGCATTTGGTTGTCTTTATATGAACGTATTTCGTTTAAAGTACCATTTTCAAAATAAATTTTGGTTATACCATCCTTCATTCCTTCCTGGAGGTTCATCTCCATCCTGAGATTAAAATTGTCATAATAGCTTTTATAAATTCCGGTATAGGGTTCCGAGTCGGCAAAGTAAATACCGTCGGTTTCTTTAATAAATTGTGCGTTGGCATGCATTCCCACTATGAGTATATATACCAGTATTGTTGTAAATGCTTTCATAAAATCTTCTTCTTTTATACAGCTCCTAATGTTAACCCAAAGTTAAGTCGTTTGTGTGTGAGTTAACAAATATTTAATGTTAAGTTTTCAATAATATAAAAACAGTTAACATTCGATACACCTATCGGCCTTAAATACAACATCTTCGATTTTGCATAGGAATAAACAGAACAAAAGCCGTTTCGATTTGAAACGGCTTTTTTGGTGAGTCAATGCAAAAGATATTGTCTATCCTTTGTTTATTATAAGATTTTTGTATTCTTATATGACTATTACAATCCGGCCGAAGTCCAATTCCAACCCGAAATATCAACCTGACTTCCTGTATTGTACGATTTTGAAGGGTCGGCTGTTTCTCCATCGATAATTACATTTTCAAGCGGGCCATCGTCTTTCATATCGATGTTTTTTTCGTAGCCTTCGAGGTACAAATTGCTTATGGTTGCCCCCGATTCTTTTTTGAATTGTAAAGCAGTACCTCCAACAGTTGAAACTGCGGTAAGATTCACTAATTTAGGGTTATTGTTGTCTTTATCGGCCTCAACTACGGTTGAAAAACCTTCGATGGTATGTTCAACATATGAATTTGTTACGGTTCCGTTCCAGCCTTCTGTCCAGTCAATGGCATCGTCTTCGTTGTTTTGCAAAAACAAATTGTTTACCGAAACTGTTCCGCCAAAAAACTCAACACCATCGTCAGAGCCATTAATTACAGCTAAATTAGAAACTGTTGTACCCGATCCTACAGCATAAAACGAAACACCGTTGTATTGCGATTCGGAGTTAATTTGAGCTCCCGTTCCTTTAATTACAAGATATTCAATTGATCCTGAATTGTCTGAATCTTCGGTTCCGCCATAAATAAAACCACCAACTTCGGCCTCGGCGTTTGCTCCGGCAGTTGTTGATGCTTTACCACAAATTGTTAATCCGCCCCAATCGCCGGGATCTCCATTGGCTGACGACATAACAACCGGGTTTGACTCTGAACCTTCGATGTAAATTTTACCTCCCATCAAAACAGCAACATACACATCGGTACCACCATCGGTAGCCAAAATATTTGTACCTGCAGGAATAGTCAAACTAATGCCTTCGGGGACAATAAATGCTCCGGTAAGCTCGTAATTTACAGTAGCGGAAAGGGTAAAATCTTCAGTAAGCTGCCCTTCCATCGTTCCATTTTCAAGTCGTTCAATTACTTGTTCTTTTACAAGTGGGTCTCCACCATCACAAGCTGTGAAAAGTGCTGATGCAATTAATGCAAGACCGATTACTTTAATAAATACATTTTTCATTTCGTTGATAATTTAAATATTAGTGAAATCTGTTTGTTTCTAATTAAGATTTATTTTGAGTCCTAATTTTATGCTTACTCCCTTGCGATACGAACTCACCACTTCGGTGCTCGATTCGCCTGAGAATGGTTTAATTTCCTGAATTTGTTCAATTCGCGGGTTCAATAAATTTTTACCTGTTAATTTCAATGAAATCTTATCTGTTAATTTCTTGCTCAGTATTACATCAATCGTTGTGAAACCTTTTTCTACAATAGCACTGTTGAATAGCTCAGCACTGTTTACAAAATCTTCGGGAGCTCCCAGAGCAAGAATTTTATCCGATGAATAATTTCCGGTAACACTCGCTGCAAATTCATTTTCAGTATTATTCGAAAACGAAAGCGATGCATTTGCAATAAATCCCGAAGCCCCTTGCAATGCTGTTTCGGTTTTATTGTTGTACCTAAACTCTTCAAGCAAATCCTGGCTAAACCACATTTTTGTAGCATTCATAATAAAGTTTAGTTCAGGCTTACCGTCAACTTCGGGCTTTATAATTCCCACACGGGTTTCAGCTTCTATACCATATACATTGGCTTGTTTACCGGTGTTTTCGTAAATAAAATTCCCCGACGATCCACGCGTTTGAGCCAGGTTAATCGGGTTGTTTATAAGTTTATAAAATGTGCTGATTGATACTAATTCTTTGTTCGAAGGATAAATTTCCCATTTGGCATCGAAATTATAGTTCACTGAGCTTTTTAAGTCAGGGTTTCCTTTGGTAACACGCCCTGTTGGCGAAACATATTCAAAGGGTGCCAACTCCTTAAACTCGGGCAATGTAACAGTTTTACCCGCTGCCATGCGCACAGCACTTTTTTGGCTTACCTGGTATTTTATGTTTAATGTGGGCAAAAGGTTGTTGTAGGGATTTGATTTAGAGCCTATTCTTCCTACATAATTTGAAACATCCCAATCTACATTCAGCAAATCGTATTCGTATCTGATCCCGGCGTTACCGCTTAGCTTTCCGGTTTCGAACTGCAGATTCATATATGCAGCATATACTCCAAGTAAAGCACTGTATATATCGGGTTTTCTGTCTCTTATCAAAAGATCTTTTTGCTTATATAAATCCTGATTAATAAGTGCCTGATCAAGGTTGTCAATTGACTCTGTTTGTACTCCTTTGGCTCTTAATCCAACAAATATTGAACTGAATTCGCGCTGTTTATATCGGAAGTTAGCGCCATAATTCACGCTCATTTTTTTATTCTCTTTTTCAACTAAAAGCCAGTTATTATTGATGTAAGCATTCAACTCAAAATCGTTTATATCCTGAGATGATTTTCGCTGTTGAAAATCACCAACATGGGCAAATTGCACTGTATTTTCGTCGAGGATGTTTACTTCGTTGCGAATGCGGTTTGGCTCGCGCGAATTGACTTTGTTGTAGCCCATTGCCCAATTGAGCTTGTTGGTGCTACTTAATTGGTGCGTACCTATAAGTTGGCTAATAAACAGTTGGTTAATTTTAAGGTTTTGGTCACGCACAAAAGCTCCGTATTCCTGCGGATCCTGGTCAAACACATATCCTTCGCCATTTCGGCCTTGCTCGTATAATGCATCAATTGTTTTTGAAACATACAAACTATTAAAATTGATGCTATTATTCCTTTTAAAATCGTATGAAAAGTTCAATAAGCCTGTAGTGTTGTATTTCGATGAAAAAGTTTCGGCATCGGTAAATGAATTGTCGAGCACGTTCGAACGGTATTTTTTATAAATCCCTTTCTGATGTTCAAAAGAATTATCGTGCGATAAAGTAGCAAAAAACGATGCATTGTTGTTAAACAGAGAGAAGCTTTTGCCGGCAATAATCGAAAAACTCCGATTAAACGGCATGCTTATATTTGTTGTATTCCAGCTTTGATTGCTTATGGCAGTGTTCATTGAAACAGTTTGTTTGTAAAAACCGAAGTTTACATTGGCCATGTTTTGTGTTCCTCGGAAATTGTTAAAAAGATTGTTGCCAAAAATGTTTGAATTTGATCCGGCCGAAATATCTACCGAAATGTTTTTACTGCTTGTTTTCGAAACAATATCGACAGCTCCCGAGGTTTGATCGGCATACGAACCGGCGGTAAAAGTTTTTGTAATACCAACATTTTTAATAACATCGGTAGCAAATAAATTTAAGTCGATATTTTTTTTGTTTACATCATCCGATGGAATGGGAAGTCCATTCATGGTAGTCATTAAATACCGATCGCCCAGTCCGCGTATATAAATATCGCCTGAACCTTCGTTTTTAGTAACTCCCGATATTTTAGAAGTAGCAGCTGCTGCATCGGACACTCCAAGTGCTGAAAGCTGTTGCGCACCAATGCTTTCTTTAATTTCACCGGCCTCGCGCTGGTCTAAAAGCAATAGTATTTCCGACTCGCGATTAACCCGTGCAATTACATTAACCTCCGCAACCTCAACCACAGCTTCGCCCAATGAAAAATTAACCGTTTTTTCTTCATTTGAATCAAAAACCATATCAAATATTTGCGGAGCGTATGAAATAAAAGAGCAGCGCACTTTATATTTACCGGGCACAATATTTTTCACTTCAAAATTTCCGTCAAAATCGGTAATCGTTCCGGTAGTAGTACCTTCCAATATTATAGTTGCACCTACAATAGTCTCCCCTGTTTTTTCATCACTCACATTGCCTCGCAAAATTGCATTCTGTGCATTTACATTAAGGGTTGCAACAAAGAATAGGATGAATCCTATAAAAACTTTTTTCATTATTAACTTTTTAAACATTTTCTGAATTGACTCAACAATGCAATGTTATTTGTTGTAGTTAATATGAATGATAAGCAGCAGTTAAATAATAAATACCAAACAGGGAGCAAACGTTAAAAGCACCTTAATTTAAGTTTTAGCCAAAGTTTTTGTCTTTACTTAAAATTTATATGCCGACAGTTATTGTTAATTAATAATTATCACGACAAAAAACCAATGCTCTTTACTTATTGACTTACATGCCATTAAATACCCATAATTTCAAAGCACGTATTTTGTGACTTCCGAAAAACGTCCCCGATAAGATTATATTGAAGACCCGATAGCATACATTTTTTACTGTATATTTACACAAATTAACACTAAGAATACTTTGTATTAACATCGGTAACGTTTACTTAAGTTTAAGTACCAAAAACACCATTATTTTTGTCGTCGAGAATTAAAAAAGAAAACATGTATAAAAACTTCGGCAAACAAAAAAAACAGAGTATTGGAGTTTTTTTACATAAATAGTTTAGCATCAATAACGCTTATATATTTTTTTAACAATGAAGCATATTACAGTTATTATTGTCTTGCTTGCTTTGCAGAGCCTGGTAAAAGCACAACAAACAAGCAATTTTGAAGCTTCGGGAAAACCAATAGCCCGCATATATAGTAATTTTCATACCGGATTAACAGCCGAAGATAATCAAGCCGTTTTTGAAATCGACCGCGCATATTTGGGATACACACACACAATGTCTCCCGAGTTTTCAGCCTCAATATTACTCGATATTGGAAGCCCCGAGGATGAATCGGTATATGCCATTGTTAAACGGTATGCTTATTTCAAAAATGCATATGTGCGTTATGCAAAAAACAGCCTTGATATTCGCTTTGGTATTGTAGGTATGAATCATTTTAGCTTACAAGAAAAAATTTGGGGTTTCCGATATATTGAAAAATCGTTTGCCGACCGCTATAAATTTGGGAAAAGTGCCGATTTAGGCATCATAGCGAAATACAGCATAAACAATACTATTGATGTTGATGCTGCAATAGTTAATGGCGAAGGCTACAGCCAATTACAAACCGACAATTTTTTTGAGTATACAGCCGGTATTACTCTTAATTTACCCGAAAAATTTACCTGGCGTTTTTTTACCAATTTTGGCCCGTCTGACGATAAAGCAAAGATTGTATACGCTGCATTTTTAGCATATAAACCAAATGAAAAATTTAGCATCGCTGCCGAATACAACTTTCTTCAGAATTACAAGTATCTCGAAAACCATAATCAATCAGGATATTCGTTTTTTTCAAGCTATCAATTGAAGAATAAATGGAAAATATTTGGCCGCTATGATATACTCGAATCAAACATTCTAAAAGACACAAACACACCATGGAATCTGGCGAAAGATGGCACATCGATAATTGCCGGCATTGAAAAGCAACTTCATCAAAACTTAAAAATATCACTCAATTATCGCGATTGGTATCCTACTGCGGCGAATATTGACAACGAAGCCTATCTTTTTTTTAATGTAGAATTCAAACTATAAAATGCCATGGCTAAATTTCGACATATAGCATTAATTTTTGCAACAATTCTTATTTCGTTTTCGTCATGCCGAAAAAGTGAATATGTTTTGGAAGAAACCCAAAAGGTAATTAACGATAACGGACTGGGTACCGGCAGCACTACCTGGACAAAAGATAAAGAATACATTATTGAAGGCAAGGTTTACGTAAACGATGGCCAGGTACTTACCATTGAAGCAGGTACCGTTATTAAGGCAAGACAGGGTTCAGGAACTGCCGCATCGGCATTAATTGTGGCCAGGGGCGGAAAAATTATTGCCGAGGGAACGGCCGTGGATCCCATTATATTCACTGCCGAAAGTGACGACCTTGAAGGCTCACTCAACATTAACGATAATGGTTTGTGGGGCGGTCTCATTATTCTTGGCAGTGCTTCAATAAATACTCCAACTGGCGAAGCACACATCGAAGGCATCCCTATATCTGAACCCCGAGGAATTTTTGGTGGTAATAACGATCAGGATAATTCAGGAATACTACGCTACGTATCGATACGCCACGGTGGAACCGATCTAGGAAAAGACAACGAAATTAACGGACTTACTTTGGGAGGCGTAGGCTCTGAAACAATTATCGACAACATTGAAGTAATAGCTAACGCCGACGACGGCGTTGAAATATTTGGTGGTACAGTGAATATTGGAAACCTTGTTGTAGCCAACTGCGACGACGATGCTGTAGATATTGACCTTGGATATAGAGGAAACGGACAGTTTTGGTGCTTACTGCAAAACAGCAATTATGGCGATAAATTGATTGAAATTGATGGCGGCGAAGAAATTAAAACAGCCCAACCGTACACAAATCCTTCAATTTTCAATGTTACGGGAGTAGGCCGTGGCACCGAATATTCGAACAAACTTATTTCGTTTAACGATAACGCCGGAGGTATTATCGCGAACTCTGTTTTCATTAACCAAAAAAAAGGTATCGAAATTGAATACAGCTCGGTACGAGATAACAGCTTTACTCAATGGCAAAATGGAAACCTTCAAATCAAAAACAACATCTTTTACAATATAAACGGCAACCAGTCAAGCAACTTTTTTTTAATCTATCCGCTAAATAACGAAAATGTAAACAACGAACAGTTACTCATTGATAGTTATTATGAAAATGCCGAAAACCGCTTTGCAGACCCCGAATTTGAACAATTCGAATCAAGTATCATGTTGATATCAGATAACGCTGAACTGTTCACAAATTTTGCTCCTCTCCCCGACAACAATTTTTTCGAAACTGCAAATTATATTGGAGCTTTTGACAATTACAACTGGATAGGCGAATGGACACTTACCTATACTTTAGGACTGGTATATTAAACAACAAACACCATTTTTGGCATGCTCCATTGGAAAAATGTTTCGGTTAAAATTCGTACAACAAGTATTCTTAAAAACATCTGTTTTAACATCGAAAACGGACAGTCGGCTGGCCTTTTCGGGGATAATGGTTCGGGAAAAACCATTATGGCAAAAGCCATTGCAGGCATAATTCCCGTATGCGGTGAGGCTTCTTCGGATTTTGATCCCTCGAAAAGTATTTTTATATCATTCCAGTCTGACATTAAACTTGCAAACGGCGCAAAAGCATATCGCCAACAGCGGTGGAATTGTCCCGATCCTGAATTTGTACCAACCGTTCGCGACGAATTGTCATCGATTAAAAATATCAATTTGCGAAATGCTTTGATTGATAAATTTAATTTTTCGGATTTGACTGACCGGTTTACTCTAAGCTTGTCAAACGGCGAACAACGAAAGCTCGAACTCATTAAAGCGCTTGCCAATAAACCCCAAATACTTGTTATTGACAATGCCTATAACGGCCTTGACATTCAATCGCGTGAGGTTCTTCATTCGATGTTCAATCAAATGATTAAAAACAAACAAACCCTTGTACTAACAGGCATTAAACCCTCAGATTTTCCTTCCGGAATTCAACAATTTTTTACTCTCGAAAACAATACTGTTAAACCGGCCTTACGTCAAAATATCACAGAAAATACCTTGCACAATAATAAAAACGACTCAATCGAAATTCCTTTGTGGGAAGACACCAATAACTCCGAAAGCATTGTTTCGATTAAAAACATGGATTTAGTATACGGTAAAGAAAAAATTCTTAATAATATTAGCTGGGAAGTCAAAAAATCTGAGAAATGGGTTCTTTCGGGAGGAAATGGTTCGGGAAAAACCAGCCTCTTGAACATGATATTTGCCGACAACCCACGGGTATATGGCAACATTATTTCGTTATTTGGACAACAACGAGGCAATGGAGAATCAATTTGGGATGTTAAAAAACAAATTGGTTTTATATCGCCCGAAATGCATCAGTATTTACCATTACGCCAAAAAGTAAGCCACGTAGTTTGCTCAGGATATTACGACACCGAAGGGATTTACAAAGCCCCTACTTCGTATCAACATCTGATGGCAGTAAAATGGCTAAAAACTGTTAAACTTGAGCATTTGAGCGAAAAACCATACGATACTCTGCCAACTTCGGCACAACGTATGGTGTTGCTTATACGTGCACTCATAAAAAATCCGCCTCTGCTCATTTTGGATGAACCTTTTCAAGGCCTCGACAACCGAAATATCAAAATATTAAAAACCTTACTCAATTCCATTGCCCGACAAACAAACTGCACCATGATTTTTGTGAGCCATTATAGCGACGAAATCCCCGAAAGTTTTAATCTCGAACTTCATTTAAACAAGGGAAATGTCGAATATATTGGTAAAAGAAAAAACAATGCATAAATTGCACGTTTATAACGTGTGAGGTGTTTGTACAAAAAACTCGTGAATCACAAGGGTTTTATCTCGCATTTGATTTATCATATGTTGAAGAACTCAAAATACGATTATTATGAAGTTTCTGATTTCTACCCTACTCTTACTATGCTTAGGATTAGGCGCTAACGCACAAAAAAGCAACAAAAACAACGAATATGCCACAATCATTTTTGCCGGCGATAAAAGCAAAAACTCACGCACATATATTGGTAAGGTAAAAAAAGGAAATCCCGAAACTCTGCATGGCGAATTACAAAGTGCTGCAAATTATTCGGGAAATACGGTTACTGTTTCGGGTGGCACCGGCAACGACATGGAAAGCTATATAAAATATCTTTCAAAACACAAAAAACGTATCGATAAAAAGAAATTCAGAGCTCTTTCGGATATTTACAACATTGATGAAGACAAGCTCAAAGCGCGTAACGAACGTTATTATCAAAAATATCTCGACGAAAAACAACGAGTGTACAGCGACGAAGAGAAAGAAAAAAGAAAAAAGAAAAACAGCACAACAAAATCGGGCAAATTGCTTACATATAGCCAATATGTTGAAGCTAAAAGTAAAGCACCTCAAGCTAAAAGTTACATAGCCCGTAATTATAAAATTAAAACCAGGCGTTTTTGGAAATGGCGAAAACTGAAATATCCACCGGGCTCAACAACAATTACAATAGTATACAAAGTGCGCGAAGAA
>CAZARW010000002.1:977-23151 GCA_964487645.1 uncultured Prolixibacteraceae bacterium | reverse complement strand
TAACCGCCGAAACTACTATTTGGAGTATCGCCCCGATTTAGATTAAATTAATGATTAAGGCATTTGTCCGGCTGCAATTTGTTTACCAGGAACTGTATTCAGGGCACTTCCGGTAATAATTATTTCGTTTTCGGTTTTAACACCTATCCAGCCATAAAGAATTCCTTCAGATGTTACATACGAAAAAGCGATATACAATTCGTTTTCGGACGTTAAGGGAAAACACGAGCATTTAATCATTTTATTGTTGCGGGCATATCGCATTATTGCAATGTCGCTCCAATACAGCTTTTCATCAATAATATCGTCCTTATTTAACACAAGAGTGTTGCAGGGGCCAAACGGAGAACTATCGAGCGCAATACTTACATTATAATGCAACGACTCAACCGTTGTTGTATAGTCATTTATAAAATATCCGTGATTCGACATGTATGCCGGCCATGTTTCACTGCTTATTGATATATCGTATTCGTTATCGGCATTTACATCAATTGAATAATAAAAACTCCCGTGTTGCTCTTCAACACCATACTCATTTACGCTTAGCACATATTCGTAATCGAGCTTAACATCCTCAACATCATTATATACAATAATATCTGGCGTTTCGTCGGGACCATTACAGGCCGAAAAAAGAATAAAAATACTCAGTACAATACCGCAAACTGTGGGTTTTACATATACCGAAAGATATTTTAAAAGAGTAGTCATTTTTTGGTTTGGTTTAAAAGAGTTATTAAATTACACAAAGATATTTATTTGCACTTAAAACAAATGGAATTGCTTTACAAAAAAATTGAACGAAGTGCACTAGCAATCATTATATTGCATGCTGCATGGATTGTTACGCGCATTTTTATTGGTTTACAACAGAATCGATTGTTTACGCAGATTGAATATATCCAATATATAATGAATTTCGATACTCTGTTTGTAATGCACTATGCAAACTCCTCGCTAATAAATCTCATGCTTGTTTTTCTCTATGTATTTTTATTTGATACCTATTACCACAAAAATAAACTTGGTTTTTACAGTGGGTTATTTTTCATATCAGCATATGCAATACTTGGCTTAATAGCAAATGTTTCTCAATACACGCATTTACCCATACTCTGTAAACAAATATATACAACGAACCTGAGCACTACTGATTTTTCGAGCCTTTACAATTGGATTCACATGGCTCCCGGCAGTTTTACCCAGTTTATTAATGCTATTGCACACGCATCTATATCAACAGCATCAATAATTGTTGCGATTAAAATAATTCACAATAACAAATTCGGAAAATATGCTGCATTGTTGCTTTTTATTTCGGCAGCACTATGGCTTATTGCATTTGCTGGTATTTATTATAGAATAGATACATTCAGTTACACTCAAGTATCGGGAACCCTTGTGTTTTTTGTTGCCTTAATTTTTATTTATATGCACGCAAAAGTTAACAAAATGCAAGCGAGAAAAAATAAGGTAAAAACACATAGCAAGCTATAAGTACTGCAACAATTGCTGCAATAAGTACTGCACCGGCAGCAATATCTTTTACCTCTTTTATTTTTTGATTATGCTTTATGCTGATTAAATCACAAATTTTTTCAATTGCTGTATTTACAGTTTCGGCTACCATAACCAAACCAATAGCAATAACAACAAAAGCCCAATGTACTGCCGACAAACCAACATGTATACCCAGTGCAATCACAAACACCGAAACTGCAATATGAATTTTCATGTTACGTTCAGTTTTTACTGTTGCAATTATTCCCCGAAAAGCATTTTTAAAACTTTTGAGCAGTTTTTTCCCTTACGCATAATTTCAAACGATTGAGTTTATCAAAATCTGCAATAAAAAAAAGCTGTTAATCATCAGGCTAACAGCTTTTATATAATCAAAAAAAAAAAAAACGTTATCGATACATTTCCATCATACGGATATCCATTCGAATATTATCCATTGCCTGTGCTGCCGTAATTTCGCCTTGAATTACTTCTTTGAAAAAAACGTTTGTTTCATTAACTCCGTGCCAATCGTCGAGTATCCACGCAGAGCTTTCGTAATATCTGAATCCGTTATCGCTAAACTTATCTTGCACGTAGGTTGCAAACGTTTCGAACTGATCGCCCCCTAATGCGGCACTTGCAAGGTTCCCTTTAATCCCTGAAGGGCATTTTGTATACCTGCTCCACATTTCGGCTATTTGCGGAGTATTCATTGCGAGCAAAAATTTCACAGCTTCGTCTTTATGCTTGGCATTTTTAGGCACTGCCCAGGGAATTTGATATGCAGTAGGATATACTTTATGTGGATTCATGGCCGGATATTCGCATGGATATATATTCCACACACGATCTTTGTCAAGTCCTTTCCAAATATTGTACATCCACGATCCGTTAAGATAAAACAGGCATTCGCCATCAATCATCATATTGTGCGTATCGCTCCAGGCGGTTTCTCTCCACGATGGATCAAGTGGCTGATATTTTGAAATTCGCTCAACAGCCTGCAATGTTTTTTCCCATGCATCGAGCCTGCGATCAGTAATTTCACCACGTATAAACTCATCCGGATCGTTTAAAATCGATGCATAAAGCATAATGGCTATCGACATAGAGGTTTCCCAAACATACGACTCGTATATGGGAATAATTTTATCGTCGGGATTATTCTGATTATATTCGTAAGCAGCCTTAAGATAGCCTTCAAAATCTTCAAATGTCATTCCAAATTGCTTAACCTCAATACCGAGTTTTTCGGCAACTTTTTTGTTTGTCCATATAGCCCAGTACTGCCCTTCGATATATGGCCCGGGTATAATTCCGTTCCACTCATCTTTCGCTTTGTCATTTAACAATCCGGGAATTGTGTTCTCCTTAAATTCATCAATTTGGCTAAAATCGACCAATGTACGTTTAGCCCAGTTAATATCACCCAAAAGTGTATACACTTCTCTAAATTCACTGTTTACACGCAACACATCCCAATCATTCAATCCATCCTCAACCACACGAGCAATATATTTTTCGTTGCTTGTACGGTCAGAGTGGTCGTAATATATTTCCTCGGGAAACTTAAGATTGATTTTTATGTTTTGATTTTCGAATTCGTATACACGTGCAATATTTCGAACAAACATTTCACGATCTCCTTCGTTTAGCCAGTGTCCGACAAAATTCACAGTATCGGTTCGTTCCACATCATCGAGTGGTTTATACGAAGTGAGTTTATAACTGTTTTTTTGCGAACAACTCAAAACGATAAAAAGGCTAAACAAAACAATTATTCCAAAATAAAAATAATAATTTTTTTTCATAACCTCCTTGTTTTTAATCTTCTACATCGAAGTATTTTATGCTTTGTTCGAGGTCGTCGGCTTCTTTTTTAAGTACTTTGGCGTTACGCTCCATTTCTTCGGCAGTTGCGGCATATTGCTGAATAATCATATTCAAATCTTGAATTGCACTATTAATTTGCGCAGCGCCGTTATTTTGTTCGTTACTCGAAACGGTAATATCGTTTACCAACTGTGAAGTTTTTTCAATTTCGGGAGCAAGTTCCATCATAAATTCATGAGCACTCGAAGTAATGCTAACCGATTTTTCTGACAATTTTGTAATCTCATCGGCAGCTATACGGCTATTTTCGGCCAATCGGCGAACCTCGCCTGCAACTACGGCAAAACCTTTTCCGTGTTCACCTGCGCGGGCAGCTTCAACTGCTGCATTTAAAGCAAGAATATTGGTTTGGAAAGCAATATCGTTAACAATGGATATTTTATTCGAGATTTCTTTTATGTGCTTGAGGCTTTCTTCTTCACGTAAAATAAGTTGCTGTATACCTTCGGCTGCACGTATCGAAATTTGTTGAGTTTCTTCGGCATACTCGGTATTGTTTTGAATCATTGAAGCCATTTCTTCAACTGCCGACGAAACCTCTTCGGCCGATGAAGCCTGATGACTTGACCCGCTGGCTACTTTAACCGATATATCTTCGATTTGATTACTCGAAGAATTTACTTTGATAGCACCCGAAGTAATAAGCGATACAATTTCACGCAATTTTTCGTTGAGCGTATTTATTGCATTGCTAAGCATTCCTATTTCATCCTTTGTATTTACATCGAGAGGTTCTTTTGCAAGATGCCCTTTTTGTATTTGTGTAAGACGATTCAGAACGAGGTTTATATTATTGGTAAAATAAACTTTTGTAAGTAAAATAATTACCAATGATGTTATGACGATACATAAAAATGATCCGAGGATAAAAATCCATGTTATATCCGCTTTTTGCTGTTGAATTCTTTCCATTCGGGCAAACATAAATAAGTGCCCCAAAAACTTCCCGTCTTCAAGCTTGATTGGGCTTATCGACACAAAATGATCATCGCCATCGAAACTCACTGTTTGAAATACATCGTCTTCAATTTCGTAATTGAGTGCATCAAACTCATCAAGTAATCCTACTTCGGATCGATTCTGACCATTATACTCAGGATTGAGTGAAAAGTATATTTGCTTGTTCGCTCCAATAATGATACATTCTTCAAGAGTTTCGCCAACCAGATTTTCCATAATTTCTTTGTCTTCGGCCGACTCGTATCGAAGCAAACCTTTCGACATAAGATATGCGGGTTTTTGGAAACTCTGTTCCATCGATTGTTCAAGCTGTAAGCTGAATCGTTCAATATAAAACACCCCCAAGGCAAACAAGGCAATAAATTCGGTTACTATTACAAGCAAGCCAATTTTATACGATATTTTCCTGAATTGAATTTTTTTTAAAATGCCCATTTTGTCAATTTTTATAATAATTGTTATTCTTTTTATTTTAACTTCCCTTTAATTATTCTTCACTATTTAAATTATTACCTGTTCGAATTGTTTCCAACTCATTTTGGCACATTATGCATTGCGGTGCTTCAGGAGGTTAAAATACTGAGCTTTGTGTTTTATTTATTATCAAATAATCCCTGTTTTAATTCTCAAATCGAGCAATATTTTGATAATAATTTTTCAGGATGAATATACAATGTTTTTTTTGCATAGTTAAACTTTTTGTTGATTACCCCACAACTAAATTAACGAATTTTGATCATTTGAATAAAAAAACACCTGTTTTTTGATAAAAAAAGCGGTCAATCATGTTAATTGCCGCTTTAAATTATGGTTTATCGTTTAATTTTAACTTCCAAAATCGTCGTAAAAAATATTTTCATTTTCAACTCCCAAATCGTAAAGCATTTTATTTACAGCATTAGTCATTGGCCCGGGTCCACACATATAATATTCAATATCTTCGGGTGCATCGTGGTGCTTAAGATACTCGTCGTAAATAACCTGGTGAATAAATCCAACAGGCCCTTCCCAGTTATCTTCGGGCTGCGGGTCGCTTAATGCAATAGTGAATTTGAAATTTGGAAACTCTTTTTCGATAGCTCTAAAATCCTCTTCGTAAAAAATTTCACGAACCGATCGGGCACCATACCAGTATGATACTTTTCGTCCGGTTTTAAGTGTATGAAATAAGTGAAATAAATGCGATCGGAGTGGAGCCATACCTGCACCACCTCCAATATACAACATTTCGTTTTGAGTATCCTGGATAAAGAATTCGCCATAAGGCCCCGATATTGTCACCTTATCGCCCGGTTTGCGCGAAAAAATATACGACGAACAAATACCAGAAGGCACGTTGGCCCATGCATTTTTCTGACGATCCCATGGTGGTGTTGCAATTCGGATATTCAGCATAATTATATTGCCTTCGGCCGGATGGTTTGCCATTGAGTATGCACGATAGGTTTCTTCTGTATTTTTCATTTTCAGATCCCACAGATTGAATTTATCCCATTCGTCGTGGAATTTTTTATCGATATCAAAATCTTTGAAATCACACTCATATTTCGGAACATCAATTTGGATGTATCCGCCCGATTTAAAATCAAGGGTTTCGCCTTCGGGGAGTTTCACCACAAATTCTTTAATAAATGTTGCTACATTGCGATTCGACACAACTTCGCATTCCCATTTTTTGATACCCATAACTTCTTCGGGCACCTTAATTTTTAAGTCTTGTTTAATTTTTACCTGACATCCGAGTCTCCAGTTGTTTTGTTGTTCTTTTCGGGTAAAAAAATCTACTTCAGTAGGTAAAATCGATCCACCCCCATCTTCAACCTGGCATCGGCACATTCCGCATGTACCTCCTCCACCACACGCCGAAGGCAAAAAAATCCCATTATTACCAAGAGTCGACAACACTGTCGATCCGGGTTCAACTTCCAAAACTTTTTCTCCATCGTTTATATCTACTTTTACTATTCCCGATGGGGTGAGTTTCTTTTTGGCAAACAATAACAATCCTACCAACAACAGAATCATTACCAGAAAGAAAACGACACTGGTAATAATGATTGTGGTTTGAGTAGCTAAAAGAATCATTTTATATGTGATTTAATAAGTTCGTACTAAAGTTTGATTCCCGAAAATCCCATAAAAGCCATGCCCATGAGTCCGGTAATAATAAATGCCATACCCAAGCCACGTAAAGGTGCAGGCACATTTGAGTATTGTACTTTTTCGCGAATGGCAGCAATACCAACAATTGCTAAAAACCAACCGATACCCGATCCAATTCCGTAAGTGGTTGCTTCGCCAATGTTGAGAAATTCTTTTTGTTGCATAAACAACGAGCCTCCTAAAATAGCACAGTTCACTGCTATAAGCGGGAGGAAAATCCCCAGGCTCGAATACAAGGCCGGAGCATATTTTTCAACAACCATTTCAACCAGTTGCACCATCGATGCTATAACAGCAATAAACATGATAAAACTGAGAAAGCTCAGATCGACATTTTCAAACTGAGGCCCAAGCCAACTGAGAGCACCCTCGCGAAGAATAAAATTTTCGAGTAAATAGTTAACAGGAACAGTTATACCGAGTACAAATACTACGGCCAATCCTAGCCCGGTAGCTGTTTTTACCGATTTCGATACAGCAAGGTATGAACACATGCCAAGAAAATAGGCAAAAACCATATTTTCGATAAAAATCGACTTTACAAATATATTTATAATATTTTCCATACGATCAATTTATTGGTGTTTGGCTATTTATTTTCTTCAATTAATTCATGATTTTTGTTGCGCTGAACCCAAATAATAATTCCAACGGTAATAAGGGCCATAGGCGATAGTACCATTAATCCGTTATTTACGTATCCAAAGTCGTAAAAACCTTCGGGTATTACCTGAAAACCCCAAATTTTGCCGGCTCCGAGCAATTCACGAAAAAAAGCAACAATTACAAGTATAAGGCCATATCCGGCAGCATTTCCTATACCATCGAGAAACGAAGGCCACGGTTTGTTTCCCAGAGCAAATGCTTCGAGACGCCCCATTATGATACAATTTGTAATTATGAGACCTACAAATACCGATAACTGTTTGCTCACATCGTACACAAAAGCTTTAAGCACTAAATCGACTAAAATTACCAAAGCTGCAACTACTACAAGCTGAACAATTATTCGGATACGGCTTGGAATTGTGTTTCGCAGCAACGATATAATTACATTAGCCAGCCCCAACACAGCAGCTACCGATATGGTCATTACCACAGCCGGTTTTAATTGTGCAGTAACAGCCAGTGCCGAACAAATTCCCAAAACCTGCACTGTAATTGGGTTTTTACTACCGAGTGGGTCGGTAAGCAAGCGCAAATTTCTTTTTGAAAACATAGCTTCTTTATCACTCATAACTTTGTGTTTTTTTCTTGTTGAAGAACTCGACATATCCCGATAAATCGTTGTACATCATTTCTTGTAAACCCTTGCTGGTAATTGTGCCGCCCGAAACAGCATCGACCTTGTGGTTTTGCGGAGCATTCTCGCCTGCCTTAGCAACAATAAGCGAAATAAATTTCCCTTCGGCATCGAAAATGTTTTTCCCTTTAAAATTATCCTGGAACAATTCGGTTGCAATTTCGGCGCCTAATCCCGGGGTTTCGCCCTGGTGATCAAATATTGCTCCATATACTGTATTCATATCGCTGTTAAGAGCTACATATCCCCATATTGGCCCCCATAAACCACTTCCGCGCAGAGGGATAATATACTTAAGCCCTTCGCCTTCGATATTTGCCTCAAATACGGGCATTTGCTGTTGGCTTAATGGTTTAGCATGCTCTTTTTTCAGATCGATATAAAAAGCATCTCCATCAACAATTTCGCCTTGTGCGTTTATAACGTACGAGTCGGTAATTCGCTCGCTGTATACCGCTTCGGCTTCATCGGCAGAAGCTATAATATTTACCGAAGCCAAAATATTTTGTTTTTTCTCAATCTCAACATTCGTAGTTTGTAGTGGTTTAAGTGTAATAGCCGTAAACGATAGCACGGCTGCTACAATAATAACCATTACCGAAGCGTAGATGAAAGTATATGCATTTCCGTTTCTATTCATTTTGCATCGATTTTTACAGTATTAAACATTTACGGTTGCTCGTTTCAAACGCCTGCGGATATTGCCTTGCACAACGTAATGATCGATAAGTGGAGAGAATGTATTCATAAGCAATATAGCTAACATTACCCCCTCGGGGTATGCAGGGTTTAATACCCGAATTACAATTGCTAAAACTCCAATCAAAAAACCGTATATCCATTTTCCTTTTGCGGTTTGTGATGCCGAAACAGGATCGGTTGCCATAAATACGGCACCAAAAGCAAATCCTCCTAAAAACAGATGATGCCAAAATGGAATCTCCATAAAGGGATTTACAGCAAAAACATTAAGAATCCATCCTGTAAACAAAGCACCTATAACCGTCGACACCATAATTTTCCAGCTTGCAATACCAGTTGCAATTAAAAATATTGCACCCAGTAAAATTGCAAAAGTTGATGTTTCGCCAATAGAGCCCGGTATAAATCCCCAAAAAGCATCCCATATATTGTAATTTATATTTCCATTGAGAGCCATTCCTAATGGCGTGGCGCCCGAAAAACCGTCAACAACCTTATCGGCATCGGCACCCAGGCGTATCCATACATTGTCGCCACTCATTTGCGATGGATATGCAAAAAACAAAAATGCACGAGTTACCAGTGCCGGATTCCAAATATTCATGCCAGTTCCACCAAATGCCTCTTTTGCTATAATAACCGAAAAAGCCACGGCAACAGCAACCATCCACAAAGGTGTTTCAATAGGAACAATTAGAGGAATAAGAATACCCGAGACCAGATATCCCTCCTGTATCTCGTGTCCCTTTATTTGAGCAAATGTAAATTCGATACCTAAACCTACCAGGTACGAAACAATAATAACAGGTAAAACCCGCAAAAATCCATAGAAAAAGACTTGCCAAAACGTTGTTTGCTCAAATGTTCCTATGGCCAAAAAGTGCTGATATCCTATATTGTACATTCCAAACAACATGGTTGGTACAACTGCCAGCACCACAAAAATCATTGTTCGCTTTAAGTCAATATAGTCACGTATGTGCGAGCCTTTTTTTGTGGTAGCATCCGAAACGTAAAAAAAAGATTCGAAACCTTCGTATACGCTTTGAAACGCATGAAGTTTTCCTCCTTTCTCAAACTTTGGCCGATGCTTATCGTATATATTTTTTATTTTTTGTCCTAACATTCGAATTGTTTTTTCTTGTTGCCACTGTGGCAAACTGATTATAGATAGGTTAACTTAACTCTTTAATCATATACTGAATACCATTGCGCAAAATTTGTTGTACTTCAATTTTTGAAGTACATGCATATTCGCACAATGCCAAATCTTCTTCAATTACTTCGTATATTCCTAACTGTTCAAGCTTGTCAAAATCGTTCAACATTGCTGCTTTAATCAGGTAAACCGGATAAATATCCATGGGTAACATTTTTTCGTATTGCTCCGACATTACAAATGCTCTTTCACCTCCATGGTAATTTGCATTGAGCACATATTCTTTTTTAGGAAATATTTTTGATAAAAACGTTTTGCCGGCAGTAAACTTTTTAATTCCGGGTGTTGCCCATCCAAAAAGTTCAATTTGATTTCCCTCGGGTATCACAGTGATTTGATTTTGAGTAATCCCAACGTATCCCTTCGATTCAATTTTTGTACCGGTAAGTACATTGCCCGATATAATGCGCTCAAGAACATTTCCATTGGTTTTTTCATGAACATAAGGCTCTGCCAAACAACCTGCAATTGCTTTATAATACTGAGGTTTTTTAACTTCGGATCCAACAACTGCGAGTAAATGCTCAAGCCTGAGCTTACCGGTTTCGAATAAACGGCCAATATATACTACTGACTGTAAATTCAATGTCCATACTACATCACCTTTGTTTATTGGTGCTGTATGATGTATTTGAATACCCACATTCCCAGCAGGGTGTGGCCCGTCAAAGTAATTTATATCGACATTTTTAAACGTATCGAGCGACGACCCTTTGCGCAAACCCAAGTATACTTTACCATCGGTTAATTTTGCCAAAGCATCAATTCCGGTTTGGATCGACTCCAAATCGTTACTCAAAATAAAGTCGTAATCGGGCGCCAGTGGCGACGAATCGAAACCTGTAATGAATATGTCGCGTGGATCAACATCAACGTTGGCTATAACACCAAACGGACGCTGCATTATAAATGGCCACAATCCCGAATCAAGCAGTTGCTTTTTAATCGATTGACGATCAAGAGTATTTGGATCGGCTTTGGTAAATACTTCCGATTCGAACTTTTGATTACTCTCGATTTCTACTTCGAGAATTCGTCGACGCTCACCCCGGTTTATGGCAACAACTTTACCGCTAACCGGCGATGTAAATTTCACATCGGGTTGCGATTTGTCGAAAAACAAAGGCGAACCGGCTTTAACTTCATCGTCGGGCTTTACCAGCAACTTAGGCTTTAACCCATAAAAATCGGTTGGTTTTACCGCATACCGATTTTCTACAGGCGCCTCGCCTACTATTTGTTGTGCCTTACCCTTCAATCGAATATCAAAACCTTTTCTGATTCTAATAGTTCTAGACATTGCTGAATTTTAGATTTTTATTTTTTGAACGACAAAGGTAAATATTTATAAAATAACTAAACGCATTTTTTTTTGTAAACTCCTTAGTACTTCTATACCTCTGGTAGGGTTTTTGTTTATTTTTGAACACACAAAAAACGAAACTTCAATTTATGAAATTAATTTGACACTGATTACCAGTTTGCTAGGTTTTTTTACTGCAGTTTTTTATTGTCAGATTTGATCGACACTTTCAATATTTTTTTGTTTTGAAATATTAATTTTGTGTGAATTAAATATTGGCTTTAGCAAATAAACAACCAACATAAGCGTTAAAACACTACGCTGACTAACATATATTTACACCAGAGTATTTAAGCGTTTCTTATCTCAGATTATTTGTATGAAAACAAGCACACTTCTATTTATTTTTGTCGTTTTATTCAATATCACTACATATCCATTTGAATTTAACAACAAAATCGAGAACAAAACATATTCGAACAGTATAGCTACTGTTGAAATGTATCGCAAAGGCTACACCTTATCAAACCCCATAATTTCGCTTGGATCAAACGAAGAATTGGTTTTCAGTTTCGACGATCTCTCGGGCGAGGCTGCCAACTATCAGTATACTATTTATCATTGCACCCGCAACTGGCAAATATCGGCCATTGATCAAAGCGAGTACCTCGATGCCTTTCTTGATTATCCTCTCGACGATTATGCATATTCAATAAATACCAATATAAAATATGTAAATTACATGCTCACTTTACCTAACGAGAATGTACAATTTAAACTGTCGGGGAATTATGCCCTTGTTGTTTTCGATAGAGACAACCCCAACCAGGCATTAATTACAAGGCGCTTTTATGTGCTCGAAGAAGAAACTAAAATTGATGCCCGCATACACAAGTCTATTAACGATGGCCCAAGGGGTGAACATCAGCAAATACGATTTACGGTAGACTTAGGCAATTTTGATGTTGTAAATTACAATACCGACATACAGGTTGTACTTACACAAAACAACCGAACCGACAACACCATAAGCAATCTCGAACCCGTTTTTATAAACAATGGCATACTCGAATATGACCACACAAGCGGCAATATTTTTAAAGGCGAAAATGAGTTCAGAGCATTTGATACCCGCAACTATAAATACCCGGGAATAAATGTTGAATCGATTGATTTTTTTGAACCGCTATACCATGCAACACTTATACGCCACATACCCCGCGTACAAAAACGCTACAGTTTTTACGAGGACATGAACGGTAATTTCAACATTGGAGCATTTAATAAACCCGAACCCGAAATTGAAGCCGATTACATGATGGTACATTTTACCCTTGACATAAAACAGCCCTTAATGGGCGGCGATATTTATATTTTTGGCAAACTCAGCGACTGGCAATGCTCCGCATTCAATAAAATGAAATACAATTTCGAAACTCAACGATACGAACATTCGATGTTGTTAAAACAAGGTTTTTACAATTTTCTGTATGCATATCGCGATAATTACAGTGGGCAAATTAAAGCATACAACCTTGAGGGGAGTTATTCGGAAACCGAAAATGACTATTACATTTTTGTGTATTATGGCCGTTTAAGCGACAGATACGACCGTCTTATCGGATACAACAGATTTAATTCGAGCCGCAATCGTGGATTTTAAACTTACTCACCTGCCCGGTTTGCAGTATATGCCCGCCATTTTTCAACCAGCTGTGTCATATCGTCGGGCAATTCCGATTCAAAAAGCATTTGCTTGCCGGTATGCGGATGAACAAACCCCAGCGATTTTGCGTGTAATGCCTGGCGCGGACACAATTTGAAACAATTATCGACAAATTGTTTATATTTTGTAAAAGTAGTTCCTCTGAGAATTTTATCTCCTCCGTAATTTGCATCATTAAAAAGAGGATGATTGATGTATTTCATGTGCACCCGAATTTGATGAGTACGGCCAGTTTCGAGCCGGCATTCGACTAAACTCACATACCCCAACTCCTCGATAACCCGATAATGAGTAACAGCATGCTTACCATGATCGGCTTCGGGAAAAACAGTAAATACCTGCCGGTTTTTAGGGCTCCGCCCAATGTTGCCTTCAATTGTGCCCTCGGGCTCATTAGGGCTACCCCAAACCAAAGCCTGATATTTTCGCGAAGTAGTTTTTTCGTAAAACTGAAGCGAGAGGTGAGTTCTGGCTTGTTCGGTTTTTGCAACAACCAACAACCCCGAAGTATCCTTATCGATACGATGAATAAGCCCCGGACGAGGATCGTCGGCATTAAACAACGGCAAATCTTTAAACCGATAGGCCAAAGCATTGACTAAAGTTCCCGAATAATTTCCATGGCCGGGATGCACTACAAGCCCCGGGTTTTTGTTTATAACAATGAGGTGATCATCCTCGTAAACCACGTTAAGCGGAATATCTTGCGCAATTATTTTAAGCTCACGTTTAGGATAATCGAGCACAATTGAAATCACATCGGCCGGTTTAATTTTATAACTGGGCTTTACCGATACTCCATTTACCATAATGCTTCCGGCATCGGCTGCAAGTTGTATACGGTTGCGCGATGTCCCTTCCATCCTGTTAACCAAAAACTTGTCGACCCGCATTGATGTTTGCCCCGGGTCGGCAACAAACCGATAATGCTCAAACAATCCGTTGTCGTCTAATTCATCGTAATTTTCTTCCTGCTTATTCTGCATCGTAATATTCTTCGGTTTCATGGCCAAACTGCTCTTCGAATTCGTCGCCGGGTAAAAATTCACTTTCGCTATCGGGGATTTCTTCACTCAAAGCATCAATTTTTTCGGCATCAATTGTAAGCCAAACATCTACCGATGAGCCAAGTTCTATAAGATTCTGATCGATATGTTGAGGACTTTGTTTCCAAATCATTGCACGCAATGAATCTTCATAATTTTCAACCGACTCATCGTATAAATATACACCGGGAGTTAATCCTACCTGGTATAATGAATCGATTGCCTCGTCGAGGTACATGCATAATAGATTTGGAACACTTGTTTTTTCGTTACTTAAGCCCCGGCCTACAACCAAATTCACCGGAGTACCTTTACTTAACATAGTGTCGTTTGGAAGAGGCAAGCCGTTAAGATTTTTATCGAGCACAAGATTTAAAAATTCGCTTGGCCGGTACTCAACCTGCCCAAGTCGTAAACCTGCATTTTCGAGACGGCTTCGGGCTTCGCGCAGCGAAACATCAACAACCATAGGCAAAGCAACTTTTTCGGGCGATATTGACGATATTACCAGATAAATTGTACGACCGCTTTTTACTTCGTATCCGGCACGCGGCTGTTGCGACAATACAGTACCCGGAATTGCCTCGTATACATAGGCCGAATCAATTATGCTGTAATTCAAACTTTTTTCAGATAATACAACGCCTGCTTCGTATTCGGTAAGCCCCGACAAATCGGGCACTTCACATGATTTACCATGATGCGTATACATCTTTATAAAGAGTAGAGAAAGATATACAAATAGAACAACAAACAGAATAAGTAACACAATTTGTATTATAAAATGTTTGCTCCTAAAAAATGCTCGTAAACTCATAACAGCGAATTATGTATTTCAACAAAAATAACTTAGATATTTTTGTGAAACACGAAAAATTTGAAATTTATTTTGTTTGCTGAAAAAATGATCGACATTTATTTCCTGTAAATCTAAAACAACAGAAAACGTACATTCATGAATTTTTACACTTCAAACCTCAATCACACACAAACAAAAACCATGGGTAACAAACACAAAAAGGCAAAGAACAGAATTCTTCACCTTGAGTGTATTGTTTTGAAAACAAGCGAAAATTAACGTTTATGACGAGGTTCGTCTGAAACAGTTAATTTTTTACGGCCTTTAGCGCGACGAGATTTCACCACTTTACGACCATTTACAGTCGACATTCTTTCGCGAAAACCGTGTTTGTTTTTTCTCTTTCTGTTCGATGGTTGAAATGTACGTTTCATTCGTATAAAATTTATTTAATTTCTTAATAATCAACTTTTTCTTTAATAAAACTTCGTCTTTTTAACCCTTGTAAAATAAGAATTACAATAAAAACTGAAAGCCTTACTCATCCTTTTTGTTTCAATAAACTTTAAATTAGTTTGTTCCTCACAAAAAACGGAGTGCAAAAATAATTGTTTTTTCGTGCTAATAAAACTTTTTTGCTATTTTTTATTTTCCGATCTCCCATATCGATATATAAAATTGTAATTAAACAACTTATAAGGGCAGGTATATAATTTTTTTTGTATCGAAAAACGGTTCTGCAAAATATGTTCTGATGGGCACAATACGTATTTTATCCTTAAAACGCACAATTTCGTCAGCAAAATCGCCTCCTTTAAGATATATGATTCCGTTGTCGATTTGATTTTTCGACTGCTTTGAAATCAGCTTACGGGTTGTATTTACAAACGAAGGAAAAGCAGTAACAGCACGACTCGTAATAAAATCAAACTTACGATCCATTTTTTCGGCACGCATATTTACTCCTTCAACATTATGCAAATGCAAAGCTTTAGCTACTTCATTCACAACTTTAATTTTTTTCCCTATCGAGTCAAGCAAAGTAAACTGCACCTGAGGAAACATAATTGCCAGTGGAATTCCGGGAAATCCTCCCCCGCAGCCTACATCGAGCACGGTAGTTTTATCGGCAAAATGAATAAATTTTGCTATAGCTAATGAATGAAGTACATGGTGCAAATATAGCTTATCAATATCTTTTCGCGATATTACATTAATTTGATCGTTCCAAAATGGATATAAATCGCCCAATTGCATTAACTGCTGTTCTTGTTCATCGCTAAGATGGTCAAAATATTTTTTTACTAATTCCAAAGCGTAACCTGTTTTAAAAATTTCTATTGAGCATTTTCAGCTGCAAACAAAGCAATAAGTTTTCGAAACAAAATTAATTCATTTACATTGTTCACAAACCTTTAATGAAAAAAAGAAGCTATACAACATTTAAAAAATAATACGAAGTATTTTTATTGTGCAACACAACAATAATAATTGTATGATTTACGTGTTTGCGGTAATTATTTCTAATTTTGTGCGTTTATTTTTTAGCAATGGAATTTACATTAAAGCATACATCGGATAATACACAGGCTCGCGCAGGAGTACTAAGCACCGACCATGGTTCAATAAATACTCCGGTTTTTATGCCTGTAGGTACAGCCGGGTCGGTAAAAGGAGTGCACGTAAAAGAACTCGAAGACGATATAAAAGCGCAAATAATATTAGGCAACACGTATCACCTGTATCTTAGGCCTGGCACTAAAATAATTGAGGCTGCCGGCGGTATACACAAATTTAACGGATGGAAAAAACCCATCCTTACCGACAGTGGTGGTTTTCAGGTTTTTTCGTTAGGCGATATCCGGAAATTGAGCGAAGAAGGAGTACGTTTTCAATCACACATCGATGGCTCGTATCACTTATTCAGCCCCGAAAATGCAATAAATATTCAACGATCAATAGGTGCCGACATAATTATGGCTTTTGATGAATGCACACCCGGTGATGCTGATTATTCGTATGCAAAAAAATCACTCGAATTAACACAGCGATGGTTGGATCGATGTATAAAACAAATGGACTCAACAAAACCTCTTTACGGCTACAAGCAATCACTAATGCCCATTGTGCAGGGTTGTGTATACCCCGACCTCAGACGCAAAGCAGCCCTTGATGTACAACAGTATAATGCCGACGCTTATGCTATTGGAGGCCTGGCTGTTGGCGAATCGGAAGAAATGATGTATTCAATGATTGAAGAGGTAAACTCAGTTCTTCCACAAAATAAACCCCGGTATTTAATGGGAGTTGGAACCCCGGTAAACATACTCGAAGCTATTGACAGAGGTGTTGATATGTTTGACTGTGTAATGCCTACACGAAATGGCCGAAACGGCATGCTTTTTACGCAAAAAGGGATTATCAATATCAGAAATAAAAAATGGGAATCAGACTTCTCTCCGGTCGATTCCGATGGCACTTCGTATGTCGACCATCAATACAGCAGAGCATATTTGAGGCATTTAATTATTTCGAAAGAAATGCTTGGCGCACAAATTGCGAGTATTCACAATCTGGCATTTTATCTTTGGCTTACCAACGAGGCCAGAAAACAAATCATTAACAACAACTTTAAAACCTGGAAAGAAAATATCGTTCCTCAACTTATACATCGATTATAAAATCAGAGATATATAAACGCATAAAGTGCAATGAGATTAGGACCAATAAAAACAATTGATTTATACATCATAAAAAAATTTCTCGGAACTTTTTTTTATGCAATTGCCCTCATTGTTGGCATTAGCCTGATTTTTGATGTTAGTGAAAACATTGATGAATTTATCGAAAACGAAGCCCCTTTAAAAGCAATAATTTTTGACTACTACTTAAATTTTATCCCATATTTTGCAAACCTTTTCAGTGGCCTCTTCACCTTTATTGCTGTAATATTTTTTACATCAAAAATGGCTTATAACTCCGAAATTATTGCAATACTAAGCAGCGGTGTAAGTTTTAAACGCCTATTGCGTCCGTATATGATTTCGGCATTTGTAATTGCAAGCTTTTCGTATGTTCTCGGAAATTTTGTTATTCCTCCGGCCAACCAACAAATGATTGAATTTAAATACAACTACCTTAAGCGCCGCAAAGTAAACAACAACCGCGATATTCACATACAGCTTGAGCCGGGTGTATTTATTTATATTGAACGATACGACACATACCACGATTATGGCCGGAAATTTTCAATTGAAAAATTCGAAGAGCAGAAACTCGTATCAAAACTTACTGCCGAATTTATCAGGTGGAATAAAACCAAAGAAACATGGTACATTACCAACTACATTATACGCGATATTAACGGCTACGAAGAAACTATTACAAAAGGCAGCCGAACAGACACAACACTGGCTCTTACACCCGAAGATTTTAATGTAAAAGACGAAGACATGGAAACCATGAATCTTTCTCAGCTGATTGATCACATCAATCTACAAAAAATGCGAGGTGTCGACTCAATTGCTCCATACGAAGTTGAACGCCACCGACGTACGGCCATGCCCTTTGCTGCTTTTATTCTATCAATTATTGGTGTTTCGCTAGCTTCGCGGAAAATTAAAGGTGGCCTTGGATTGCATTTGGGTTTAGGGCTACTTTTAAGTTTTACCTATTTAATGTTTCAACAAATCACCAAAACATTTGCGGTAAGCGGCAATATGTCGCCTTTACTGTCGATGTGGTTACCCAATTTTATTTTTGCTGCAATAGCATATGTTTTATATAAATGGGCATCGCGTTAAATCTACACTTCCGGTATTTATCAAAACTCTATTTGTTTACAAAAAACATACTGTACATTGTGCCTTTGTTAAATTAAACAATAATCATTCATCGCATTTGTATTTGAATAGTTATTGATTTTGTTCTATTATTTCACACCCAAAAAAACAGACACACAAACACAGGTTTTTTACCTGTATAGCAAATACTTAAGAGCAAATACGACGAGATTTTGCGCATAAACACTATTGTATTTTTATACACAAATTAAGCCTTCAAACAGAAAGTTTTTACATTTACAAGCTGAAAATTGAGCATTTACTCTTTTTAACAAACAAAAAGATTATATAAATAGATTATTTATGTCACTAACAAGAAACATTCAAGATCTTCGAAAACGAAAAATTGAAGTTCAAAAAGGAGGAGGCGACAAAGCAATTGAAAAGCAAGTTGCCATGGGAAAACTCACAGCTCGTGAACGTATTCTTTCTATCCTCGACAAAAATTCGTTTCATGAATATGATTTGTTTGCCGAACACTTGGCACGCGATTTCGACATGGACAAAAAGGTGCTTCATGGCGATGGAGTAATTACCGGAACCGGAACCATACACGGTTCGCCAATATGCATATATGCACAAGACTTTACAGTTGCCGGAGGTTCTTTAGGATTGATGCATGCACGAAAAATTACCAAAATAATGGATCATGCATTAAAAATGCGTGTACCCTTAATTGGAATTAATGATTCGGGAGGTGCCCGTATTCAGGAAGGAGTAAACTCACTTGCCGGTTATGGCGAGATATTTTTCCGTAACACTTTAGCTTCGGGCGTTATTCCACAACTATCGGTTATACTTGGCCCCTGTGCCGGCGGAGCTGTATATTCACCTGCGTTAACTGACTTTGTATTTGTAGTTGAAAATATTTCGAAAATGTTTATTACCGGCCCAAGTGTGATAAAAACAGTACTGGGCGAAGAAATTTCGATGGAAGAATTGGGTGGTGCTCGTGTACATTGCGAAATTGCCGGAAATGCCCACTTTTATGCAAAAACCGAGCTTGAATGCTTTGAGCAGATTAAAAAACTTATCGAATTAATTCCCCGCAGCAATACCGAAAAAGCTCCAAGAGCCGAACCTAAAGAGCCGCTTAAAAAATATAAAATTGATAAAATTGTTCCCGATAATCCAAAGTTACCATACGATATTAAAGATATCATCAGATCAATAACCGATGGATCGGAGTTTTTTGAAGTAATGGAACTTTACGCTCCCAACATTGTCATTGGATTTGGACGTATGGATGGAAACACCTGCGGTTTTGTAGCAAACCAGCCAAAATACCTGGCAGGTGTACTCGATTGCGACAGCTCCGATAAAGCGGCACGTTTTATTCGCTATTGCGACTCGTTTAATATTCCAATTATTACTTTAGAAGATATGCCCGGATATTTACCCGGTGTTGATCAGGAACACATGGGAGTTATACGGCATGGTGCTAAAATATTGTATGCATACAGCGAAGCTACTGTTCCAAAAATAACCGTAATTATTCGTAAAGCATACGGAGGCGGTTATATTGCAATGAACTCACGCCACTTGCGAGCCGACTTTGTTTTTGCATGGCCAACAGCCGAAATTGCAGTTATGGGCCCCGAGGGTGCAGCGAACATTGTATTTCGTAAAGAAATAATGGAAGCCGATGATCCTGAAGCTATGAGATTGCAAAAAATTGAAGAGTATAAGCAAAAATTTGCAAATCCCTTTGTTGCGGCTTCAAAAGGTTATGTCGACGAGGTAATTGAACCTTCCGAAACACGATCAATGCTATTACACGCACTAAGTGTTTCAAACAACAAATCAGTTTCGATGCCACGTAAAAAACACGGAATCCCACCATTTTAAAGATCAATTGTATGGAAGATTTTAACGAGAAAGATTATGGCGAATATCCGTTGTTTTCGATAAGCAGTGGATTATACCGCACAAACCTCACTCCTAAATATGCAAAGAAAAAAACCGGAGAAGTTGCCGATCCTAAAAAATTACGCGCAATTATTCCCGGTACAATTATCGATGTATTTGTAAAAGCAGGGCAAGAGGTACAAAAAGGCGATGTAATTTTATTACTCGATGCCATGAAAATGCAAAATAAGATATTGATGCCATTTAACGGAAAAATTAAAAAAGTATACGTTAAACCCGACGAAATTGTAAAAAAGATGCAATTGATGGTTGAAATTGCATAAATACATTTTACAAAAGCATATCGAAAACGATTCTTCACAAAGTTAAACAATTGCTTGTGGAGAATCGTTTTTTTGTTTTTCATTCTTTTTCAAATTAGCTTCATATATCTTTGCTGTAAGCATAAGCGTTTTTTTTAATAAAAACACAAATCTTTTTTTATTGATTATTTAGAAAAACCAGCTTAAATGAATTTTAAAATGTATTGAAATGAACTCGGTATTAAAGAAACGCACTAAAGGCGACGAAATAGTAAACAGCATTACTCACGGCATAGGTATTGGTTTGGGCATAGCTGCCACAGTATTATTAATAGTACGAGCCTCGTTGCATGGCACTGTATGGCATATTGTGTCGTTTGCAATTTTTGGCGCCGGTATGATTTTACTCTACACTTCATCAACATTATTTCACGGGGCTTATAATCCCCGAATAAAACATAAGCTCAACAAACTCGACCATTCATCAATTTATGTGCTAATAGCAGCCACTTACACACCCCTTACATTTATTATTCTGAAAGGTGCTTTTGGATGGGTAATTTTTGGAATTATATGGGCAATGGCCATATCGGGTGTAATATTTAAAATATGGTTTTATACCTCAAAACTGCGGCTTATTTCAACCATTTTATATATGGTAATGGGCTGGGTAATTGTTATTGCAATTGTACCGGTAATTCGCAATACTCCTTCGCCAACTATCTGGTTCCTGCTGGCAGGGTGCTTAAGCTACTCGTTTGCTCCGTTTTTTTACATGTGGCGATCGCAACCATATATGCACGGAGTGTTCCACATATTTATACTTGGCGGAACCATTTGTCACTTTTTTGGATTTTGGTTTTTACTGTAGAAAAAAAATAAAATCAGAAAACAGCTTTCATAATTTCTTTTACATTATCGGTAATACCATAAGTGTACATGTGTAAGCTTGGTGCATTGTTTTTTACCAAATCCTTTGCCTGATAAATAGCCCATTCGGTACCAACTTTTTTGGCTTCGTCGTTATTTGAGCATTTTGCCAGTTCAGATGCCAACTCAGAGGGTAAATCGATGCTAAATATTTTTGGCAACACAGTAAGCTGATTTTTTACTGCTATTGGCTTAATTCCAGGAATAATAGGAACTGTAATACCTGCAGCACGACATTTTTCGACAAACCGATAATATTTGCTATTATCAAAAAACATTTGAGTTACAATATAATCGGCTCCGGCATCAACTTTCTCTTTCAGATGCTGAATATCGGTATCTAAATTAGGAGCTTCAAAGTGTTTCTCGGGATAACCGGCAACTCCAACACTAAAATCGAGAGCCGATGTGTTTTTTATATCAGGATCGAGGTATTCTCCCTTACCCAATTTGCGTATTTGCTTTACAAGCTCAAAGGCATTTTTATTCCCATCGGGCTCCGGTGTAAACACACTTTCACCTTTTAATCCATCGCCCCGTAAAGCCAACACATTTTCAACCTGAAGCTTAACGCCAACGTCGGTCCGCAGCCGAGCAATAACGGCTACTTC
>CAZARW010000002.1:0-967 GCA_964487645.1 uncultured Prolixibacteraceae bacterium | reverse complement strand
CAAATCGATTAAAACATGCTCGGTTTCGCTTCGAGAAAACCCGCCACACAAAATATGCGGAACAACCGGAATACCATACTTATACTGTATCGATGCTGCAATAGCAACAGTTCCGGGACGTTTACGCACAATTTTTTTCTCAAGCAATCCGTCTTCACGATTTCGGTAAGCAAATTCATCGCGGTGTGTAGTAATATTGATATACCGTGGATTATATTCAGTTAGTTGTTCGATTGTGTTATACAGCTTATTTCCATCGCTCCCTTTTAGAGGAGGCAATAATTCAAATGAAAAAACTGTTTTATCTGATTGTTTAATTATATCACTTACTTTCATACAAACATACTTTTCAGTTATTTTTTAATGCAAATCAATCAAACCTCGTTTCGAAATGCAAAATTCAGTGCGAAAATACAAATAAAAAATCGTTAAAAAAGAAATCACAAATTACAATCGATTGTAATAATGCATTTACAATAAACGAATAATATTTCCTTAAAAATTCTATTTTTGTTTCAAACTACATTATGCTTTTTAACTCTCTCATATTTGTAATTTTTGCAGCCATCTTTTTTCTTACATCAAAATTGATTGGGAAAAGAGTAATGGGGCGACTATTATGGTTAACAGCAGCATCGTTTTTCTTTTACGGCTGGTGGGACTGGCGCTTTTTATTTCTCATACTGTTTAGCGGACTTATTGATTATTTTTCGGCTCTGGCAATGGAAAAGTTTCCCCGTCGAAAAAAAATTCTTTTGATTTTTTCGTTACTGGCAAATATTGGATCACTCTCGGTATTTAAATACTCAGGGTTTATTGCACAAAATATCGACACCCTGTTTGGCCTACATGGTCAGTATTCGCTTTTGCTAAATACACCCGATTTTTTTCTGATTACCCCTGTTGGCATTAGTTTTTACACTTTCCAAAGCATGAGTTACACATTTGATGTATACAAGCAAAAACT
>CAZARW010000001.1:92498-98713 GCA_964487645.1 uncultured Prolixibacteraceae bacterium | reverse complement strand
TCAGTTGTATGGGTACGCCTCACTGCTTTCAGAAAAGTTACTGCAAAACCCAAGGGTAAACAACCTGGAAATTATCGGTTCCGAAAGTTGGAATAGCGAAACTATGCATGAGTATTATCTGCATTTCGATCCGAGCCAATTTGCCCTGAACGAGCTTATGCTTTTCGATTTTTATGCTTACCTGCGTAATAAACTTTACCGCGAAAACCTGCAATCTGTATTCATAAATAGCGAAATGCAGCCTCTTAGTCTTGTTTCATCCGATGTGGGTAGCTTTGATGTGTGGAGTATTAGTAACGAGCCGCTTACCATAGGCGATAAACAGCTGAAACTTGAAACCCTCGGGAGCATCGAAAAACGAAAAACGGGCAACAGCATACACAAAAACAATCAGCAATACCGCCTGGTAGTAGCTTATGATTTTGTAGGGCCAAACCCTCTTGCCCGGAGGGTTCGTGAACAACATATCGAAGATTTCGAGAAGCATATACCCCTGGGTTACCGTGTTCTTGAACAGCGATACGGCCGGGCGTGGGACAAGGGCAACAAAAAGCAGTATTACCTTTTGTTTCTGGTAATTGCCATTATTTATTTCACCTGTTCGGTTTTGCTTGAGTCGCTCAGGCAGCCGCTGGCAATTATTGGTATGATTCCTATTTCGTTCATCGGGGTATTCCTTACCTTTTATCTTTTCGGCATAAATTTTGACCAAGGCGGGTTTGCATCTTTTATACTGCTTTGCGGTATTGTTGTAAATGCCGGTTTATATATCCTGAACGATTTCAACCAAATGAAGAAGAACACAGGGCGCAGTCTTATGCACTGTTATATGAATGCTTTTAACCATAAAATAGTGCCGGTTATGCTAACCATATTATCAACTATTTTGGGACTGATCCCCTTTGTTTGGGCCGGCCAAAACGAGGTATTTTGGTTCTCGTTTGCCGCAGGGGCAATGGGCGGTTTGGTATTTTCGTTGGTGGCGTTGTTTGTGTATTTGCCTATTTTTTTAAAACTTGACGAAATGCACTAAATATGTTATTGCAATAAATTCATTTGGCTAATATAAATCAGAATGAATGCTATCTTTTGATAGAACGAAGTAATTCAGTAGTGCTGATCAATTATACCATAAAATTTAAAATACTTATTATGGGCCTTTAATCGATTTGTGAACTATAATCTTGTATTCATAGTACTTAAATATGCATCGGTTTATGCAATTATTGATATTTTTGTGCTATGAGTATTCTGAAAAACATAAAGCGATACTTGCCCGATTGGTTTATTTTTGGGATTGTATTGATGATCGTATTGGCATATTTTTTCCCGGGTCTTGCAGCCAAAACACGTGTTATTGATTTATATAAAGTGGGGAAAATAGCCATTATGTTGCTGTTCTTTTTTTATGGATTAAAAATGGAACCGGCACAACTTGTTAGCGGCCTTAAAAATTGGCGGATGCATATAACAATACAAGCAATTACATTTGTTTTGTTTCCACTATTGGTTCTTATTTTTTATCCGTTTTTTGCCGGCACACAATATTTTACACTTTGGCTTGCCATGTTTTTTTTGGCAGCATTACCCGGTACGGTTTCATCGTCGGTAGTCATGGTGTCGATAGCCCGGGGAAATGTGGCAGGGGCAATTTTTAATGCAGGAATTTCGGGGGTTATTGGTATAGTAATAACGCCAATGTGGATTGCTTTGTTTTTTGGACAGGCATCGGGTGGTACCAGCTTTGGAAGTACACTGCTCGATTTGGTGGTACAAATTTTATTGCCCTTTTTGGCCGGATTGTTTTTGCATCGGTTTTTTGGAAAATATGCACTAAAATATAAGCATATAATTTCGGTGTACGATAAATGTGTGATTTTTTTAATTGTATACCGAAGCTTTGGGGAGTCGTTTTTAAATGGTGTGTTTGAGTCGGTATCGGCAACAACTTTGCTGGTACTTTCGGGGGCGGTTGTGGCTTTGTTTTTTACCGTATATTTTTTGTCGGGTAAAATTTCACAAAAACTCAAATTTTCACGAAACGATAAAATAACGGTTGTTTTTTGCGGATCAAAAAAATCGTTGGTACATGGGTCGGTTATGGCAAGTGTACTTTTTGCGGGTAATCTGGCAGCAAGTTTATTTTTGGTACCCATAATGATATTTCACGCTTTTCAGCTTTTGTATATTAGTGTTGTAGCCCAAAAAATGGGAAATAAAATCGATACGATTAATATGCGTGCTTAATTTTCAAATTATAAAGTGATGTGTTTGTTACGGGAGCTTTTTTCGTAATTTTTGATACTTTTACATCATTAGGTAAAATCAATTAAAATCAACTTTGCTCATGATTAACCATGTGCTGATAATGGCAGGAGGTAGTGGACAGCGAATGAACTCGACGGTGCCCAAACAGTTTATGTTGCTGCACAATTTGCCTGTAATAATGCATACTATTTCTCGATTTCGTGAATTCGATGAAAACATTCAGCTTGTTGTAGTACTGCCTCAATCGCAAATAGCTGTTTGGAACGATTTATGTAAAACCTACAATTTTTCACTTGAACACAAAGTCGCTATAGGTTCAGATACTCGTTTTGGAAGTGTATGTAACGGCCTCGAAAAAGTTAACAATAAGGGGCTTGTTGCAATACACGATGCTGTTAGGCCACTGGTAAGTTTGCAAACCATTGCCCGGTGTTTTGAGTGTGCTGCAAAATATGGTAATGCAATACCGGTTGTGCCTCTTATTGATTCAATCAGGCGTAAAACATCCGCTGGGAGTATTGCCGAAAACCGCAGCAATTTTATGTTGGTACAAACGCCTCAGGTTTTTGATGTTGATGCAATTAAAAAAGCGTATGCACAGCCATACTCCGAATTATTTACCGACGATGCATCGGTTGCCGAAAGCGATGGAATGAAAATTTATTTTACCGAAGGGAATACCGAAAATATAAAAATTACACATCCTGTTGATATACAAATTGCTGATTTATTTATGCGTAACACCAAAAATTAAACTCAATACGAATGAAACACCTTAGAAATATCTCCATTTATGTGATGCTTATTGTACTGTTGTTTTCGTGCAATACGGCACAGCGTGCGTACAATAGCGGAAACTATTACGAGGCTACAATGCATGCAGTAAAAAAACTCAGAAATAAACCCGACGATACCAAAATGCTGGCTTTAATAGAGAAAAGCTATCCTATGGCTGTTGATTATTCAAGACAGAATATTTCAGAATTGCTGGCATCAAACAATCAAAACAAATATTTTCGGGTTGTTGAGGAGTATCAGCTTCTTAACACTATGGCCGACGAAATTTCTCGTTGTCCGGCAGCTCTTGATGCTTTGCGCCCGGTTGTATATTTTCACGATCAGCAAAACAAAGCTGAGCAACTGGCTTTTGACGAGCAGGTTGATTATGCCCGTGTTTTGCTCAATACCGGCAGAGTTAACGATGCCCGTCTTGCAATTGAAAAATTGATGTGGGTAAAGCAAAAAAAATCAAATTATCCTAATATCGACAATTTGCTGGCCGAAGCCCAAAATCTGGCAACCCTTAAAGTAGTACTTGAGCCTTTGCCCGAAATAAACCGGAGCCATCGTATTAACTCAATAGATTTTTATGCGCGTATTTACGATTATTTGCAATCGAAAGTATCAAGCAATTATTTAAGATTTTATAAACCCGATTTTGCGCAAGAGATGGAATTGGTTCCCGATGAAGTAGTATCGATACAGTTTACCGATTTTAATATAGGAACAATGCTCGAGCGCGAAAATACAACTACATACAAAAACGACAGCATGGTAGTTGGTACATTTACCGATGATAAGGGGATTGAAAGGCCTGTAAAAGGCCCGGTAAAAGCTACTGTTACTGTGTACTCGCGTGAGCTCATTACCCGGGGAGTGCTTGTGGTAACAATACGTGATCATGTATCGGGCGAAGTTATCGAAAGTCGCAAATTTCCGAACGAATTCAGGTGGAAAAACGATTGGGCAAATTTTAATGGCGATGAACGTGCTGTACCTCCCGAAATATTTGAATTGACAAAAAACCGTCAGGTAAATCCTCCCGATCCGCAAGATATGTTTTTGGTGTGGAGCGATCCTTTGTTCGACAAGGCTGCTTCGTTTTTACGTACCGAATACAGGCGTAAGCGTTAAGTTATACTGTTATCTCAATTGAATTGCCTTCGGGGTCCGATATTACACACTCGTAATATCCGTCGCCGGTTGTACGTGGTTCACTAACAATTTTGTGCCCCAGGTTACGTATTTGTTTTGTTATTTCATCAACCTTTGCTATGCTCCCAACAGATATTGCCATATGTGCAAAACCTGTTTGATTTATTACCCGGTTTGTTTTGGCTTTTATATCACTGCGTTTCATTAGCTCAATTCGGGTTCCGCTTGCAAAGCTTAAGAAGTATGAGCTGTATTCTTTTTTGTGGTTTACATACTTTTGATTGCTTCGTACCTCAAAAATCCGGGTATAAAAATTTTTCATATTTTCGAGGTCATTTACCCAAATTGCAATATGATCGATATGCATTGTGGTGTGTTTTTATTTATTCGGCACTGAGTATTACCCTATAATCGCCCGGAGCAATGGGCTGATTTTTAGAATCGGGATAAGGTGTTACATTGTGAATTATTATTGTGAATTCATCGTAGGCGTACGTGTTATTCTGACGAGTTTGATTAAAATCTAATGTGTCAGAATAATGGTTGCTTATATGGCTAATATCGCAAATTAAAAGCACATTGCCTGCCGTACTGCATATACTGTCTAAGGGGCATCGGGTATCAATAATTTCGTTAATGTTTATCGATATGTCGTTGTTTATATTTTGGGGTTTATTAAGCATGAGCACATAACTGCCCTTAGGTATGTTGTAATTAAAGTCAGAATGATCGTTGTTGCAAGCTAAAATGCATAGAAGAAACGCAAGAGCAGTTCCGGTTAATATTTTTCTTTTCATACCAGTCAATATAAGCTTTAGTATTTACTTTTTTAAAGATACAGAATTTTCTGGTGGAGTAAAGATCTCAAGATAATGTATTGTATGTATTTTCGAAAAATTTCAATAATCGGCCGAAATGCTGCATATGCAAATTTTGAGATTTTTTTATTGGTGAATTTGTATTGTTTAAGCAGATATTGGCATGTACAATCTGTTCGGTTTCCTTTTTAATTTTTATGTATTTTTGATGGCAATAATACACAAACACAATATGAACCATACAAAAGCCTTTTTTTTTGATGCATTACGTGAAGTATATCCTTTGCACGAGGTACATGCTATGTTTCAGCTTGTGCTTGAACAAGTATGTAACGTTTCGCGAACATCGATTTTGTTAAATCCCGATATGGAATTAAGCCCGCAGCAAAACACCGAAATTCAATTGATTGTTGAGCGCTTAAAACACATGGAGCCTTTGCAGTATGTGCTTGGGCAAACCGAATTTTACGGCTTGACGTTTGAAGTTAATCCTTCGGTGCTTATTCCTCGTGGCGAGACCGAAGAGTTGGTTGATATGATTATACAGAAGCATAAGGGGCAGGCACTAAAAATACTCGATATAGGAACCGGGAGTGGTTGTATTGCTGTGAGTTTACAAAAAAAATTGCCTTTATCGAACGTATTTGCCTGCGATATTTCGGATGAAGCCCTTAAGGTTGCGGAGAAAAATGCCAAACGCAATCATGTTGAAGTTTCATTTTTCAATCAAGATATTCTTAGCGCCAACAATTTGCCTGGTGCCCCATTTGATATTATTGTGAGCAATCCACCGTATGTAACACTGTCGGAAAAAGATCAAATGCAAAACAATGTATTGAATTACGAACCGCATAGTGCATTGTTTGTACCTGATAACGATCCTTTGTTGTTTTACAGGTCAATAGGCCGGCATGCTTCTACTGCTTTGTGTCCCGGTGCTTTCTTATATTTTGAGGTAAATCAATATTATGCACAACAAACACTGCAAATGCTTGAAACCCTTGGTATGGATGCTACACTACATACCGATATTCATAATAATTACCGTATTATACGTGCTTTAATAAAATAAAAAAAAACACAGCTCGTAATGAGATGTGTTTTTATATTTTTTTGAGTAATAAAGAGAAAGTTGTTTATGCTTCTTTCTTTTCATCCTCTTTTTTCTCCTCATCAGCAGGAGCTTCTTCTTTC
>CAZARW010000001.1:80771-92398 GCA_964487645.1 uncultured Prolixibacteraceae bacterium | reverse complement strand
AGCAGGAGCTTCTTCTTTCGCTTCAGGAGCAGCCTCTTCGGTTTTCTCTTCAGCTTTAGCTTCTTCTGCAGGAGCTTCCTCTTTCGCTTCAGGAGCAGCTTTTTCTGTTTTTTCTTCAGCTTTAGTTTCTTCGGCAGGAGCAGCTTCTTCTTTTACTTCAGTAGCAGCTTCTTCTGTTTTTTCTTCGGCAACTTCATCGGCAGCAGCTTCAGCCTTTTCGGCTTGAGCAGCAGCTTGAGCTTCCTCGGCTAAATCTGATTTTCGTTTTGCTAACTCAGCAGCACGTGCTTCGTTTACTTTAGCTTCAGCATCAATACGTTTTTGAGTATCCGATTTAGCATCGTTCTCCAATTTATCGATTTTTGCTTGAATTTTCGCGTCTTTTTCTTGCTTCCAGGCAATAAAACGACGTTCGGCTTCAGTTTCGTCGAATGCACCTTTTTTCACACCTTCGAGTAAGTGTTTTTTCATCATTACTCCACGGTACGATAAAATTGCACGTGTTGTGTCGGTTGGTTGAGCTCCTTTAGTCAACCAATCAAGGGCTTTGTCGAAATCCAGTTCAATGGTAGCAGGATTTGTATTCGGGTTGTATGACCCAATCCTTTCTATGTACTTACCATCTCGTGGCGCCCTGCTATCTGCAACTACTATGTGGTAGAATGCAAATCTCTTTCGGCCGTGTCGGGCCAATCGAATTTTAACTGGCATAATTTGTTCTGATTAAATGATTAAAATTAATTTTAAAACGTGCGCAAAAATACAATATTATTTTCTAAATCAAACTATTTGCACTAAATCATTGTCATAAAATATAATTTTCGGATAGTTTGCGCAACCATTTGGTGATATTGCCTATCAATTAACAAACAAAAATTTGTATTTTGTTTGTCATGCACTAACAGCGATTTATTTTTTAACCCGTTTATGGGGTTTGTAATTTTCTTAAAAACGATGATTTATGACCAGAATTTTGATATTTGTAACAGTATTTGCTTCAATACTTTTTATATCGTGTGAAAAAGATTTTTTCGAAAATACTCAAGAAGAAGCATACGGTGATGCTTTGATTCGGGTTTATTACAACGAAAACGATTCGCTTGTGTTTAGTACCGAGTTTTATGCTTATGCATTTACCGAAATGGAGAGTGTTAGTGTAAGCAGCTCCGACACAAAAAATCCCATTGAACTCGACAGTTTAAGCAATCGGTATACGTTTACATCGCGTCCTTTGCGCGAGAGCTATACCTCAGAAATACCGGCAACAAAGAGTTATACTTTCGATATCAGTTTTTTGTCGGGGACTGAGCTTAAAGTTACCGACTATCTTACATCCGAATATGTAAAACCTCCTGTATTTGATATGTTTGATTTTAACAAAAATACCCAGGAATTGAATTTACGATGGGATTTAGACGATAAGGTTCAGTATTATAAAATACTTGTATTTGATCCGGATAGAGAGATTATTTTCGAAACCGATTTGCTGCAAGGTTTTGTAAACAGCTATACTTTATCGGCACAAAGTTATGGCTGGTATGCAAGCAATAACAAGTTTAAGGCAGGTAGTCAATACATTATTGCAATTAACGCCTATATTTTTGAACCCTTTGCGAGCAATTTTGATATACAATGTATTGCAACAAACGATTCTTACCGGATAGTTTGGGAGTAATATTTATGAGTTATTGATTGAGAGAAAATTGCACGGCAGAAAAACTGTGGTTTTATTATTCGTAGCTTTTACGTTCGTCTTCAATGGCATTCATAACACATCTGAACCCGATGTAACTACGTGCCGAATCCTGATATTCGTAATCGCGAACATGCACCTGCAGGTAATAGCTGATGTCTTTCCATGATCCGCCACGAACCACTTTGCGTTTTAAAGCCGGAGAGTCTCCTTTTGATGCGTTGTAACTAAATTGGGGATTCATGTCGTGCGAAATAGCAATGCCCAGTTCATTATAAGCAGAGCTGGTCCATTCGGCAACATTCCCGGCCATATCGAACAGTCCGTAGTCGTTAGGAGTAAAGCTGGCTACTTTCATTGTTTTGCTGGTATATGAGCTGGTTGCTACATAATTTCCACGTTTAGCTTTAAAATTAGCCATGTAGCATCCTTGTTTATCGCTGCTGTAATAACCGCCCCAGGGGTATTTCGAATTTTGTCGTCCACCACGTGCAGCGTATTCCCATTCGGCTTCGGTAGGGAGTCGGTATTCGTGAACCGGAGCGCTCTTGTGCATTTTCAAAAATAACTTCTTTTGTTCGGTACGCCAGTGACAAAAAGCATTTGCTTGTTCCCAGGTAACACCAACAACCGGATAATGAATAAATGCCGGATGATGAAAATACATCAAAGTCCAGGGTTCGTTATATGAGTAAGTAAAGTCACGCACCCAAACCAGCGTATCGGGGTATACCGGAACCGAATTTGTAACAAAAAAATCTTGTCTGCTGTTAACTCCTTCGTATTGTTGTGTTTGATAATTATAGATGTTTGATCGTAAGGCAGCTTTCGCCAGATCGATATATGCGTATGTATAAAATATTTTACGGTAATCAATTTCGCGTCTATTGTATAGTTTTTCGTCGCCTTGGTATACAATCGGATCTAAAGCTTTAATTACATCGTCTCTGTCGTCGTTCCATATTTCTTTTATTTTAAGCGGATCGACGGTTGGCGGTTCAATAATATTGTTGTTTTGATCTTTGGCTCTGTAATAATCAATGCCTGCTTCGAAAGTAAGATTTGCAGCAACCGAATCGGTAACCCAATGGATATATTGCCGATATTCGTTATTTGTGATTTCGGTTTCATCAATCCAGAACGAATTGACCGAAATTTGTTTATGCGTTACAAGTTGTTCATCAATTACATCGTCGCTGGGGCCCATTAAAAATGAACCTTGTTTGATATATTGCATGCCGTATGGAATAGGCTCATACCATGGAGCACGTGACGATCCCTGCAAATCGTGTAAAACGATTTCGGGTTCGCAGGCAACAAGCATTAAGCTTAAAATAATGAATGCAAAGCGATATGTATGATATATTTTTTTCACCCAAATTGTTTGTGATACTTTGGATAACGCGAAAGTATAAAAAGTATTGTTGATAATTGAAAAGCCCTATGGTAAATACCATAAGGCTTTCAAAATATTTTACATTAAAAAACTGTACTTAGTTTTCCCATAAATCTTGTTCGAAATCAAATATTTCATTCTTAATTCTTTCCGATTCAATTTGAGCAGCTCGTCCCGAAACATAGTCTGTAATCAGGCGATCGTTGTATACGTTCGATTCCTGAATAAAATATGAGTGGAAATAACGGTTTACAAATAAATCGTCGTACGAATAAACAGGTTTGTCGGTTTCGAGGCTGTATACCGGTACAGTTGCAAAGTAGGGGCGTGCATCGGGATAGTATATCCAGAACAGGCGTTGGCGTCGCAACATATTTTCGTATACATATTCGCGTATGGGGCAAATTCCAATAATTTCGGAGTGTAAGCGTGAATCTTTTTTACTGAAATACCATACCTCTTTAATAATTACCTGCTTAATTTCTTCGGGGCGCCAGCGAATTTGCACAAGCGAATCGCGTGTAACACCCGGCCTGATTTCGATTTCAACAATTTCTTCGCGCATGCCTATATTCTTAATTTCGTCGACACTGAGGAAAATGTTGTTTGGGTCGAACTCAAAAGCATTCGCGTTAAGTGGAGTTTTGAAAGCATTAAACTGGTTTTGTTCAATACCGTCAATAATCACATTAATTAAGCTTTTGCGTTGATGAATTGTATCGGTTGGGTAATATAAAGGCAAATTCATTTTTTCGCGTAAATCAATCATTTGCCATGTTACTTTCGACCATAATACATCGGCTTCTCTAACAAATGCATATTGAGCATATTTTCTGTTCGAGAAATCATTCTCTTGCTGATAGCTTTCGTAAAAAGGTCCAAATTTATCGGTAAACCGGATTCCTTCTTGCGAAAAAACTGTCATCGGCAAGACGAACAATAATACTATAACTCTTACTATTTTTTTCATACCAAATGGTTTTAGTATTTTCTTTATTGTATTGTTAAAATAATTGGAGCTAATTGACGCTCGGTTTCAGGTCCTCCGCCTTCAATTCGTGCTTTTATATTTTCAATTGAGATTCTGTCGCCGGCTCCTAAGTTGTTTAATATGCGGCGTTGTTCGTCGCTAAATTGGTACGAACGTGATGGCAGTGTTGTAATCATACCACCACCGGCGGGTACTGTCATATCAAAACTTGTGACTTCGAAACGTAAATCAAAATAAAAATCTTCGAGGCGGGCAAAAATTCCTTGTTGAACTCTTAGAAGTTCGCGGGTAATTTTACCGGTATTCATGCCTGCTAAAGTAGCTTTTGGTTCGGGTACACGCATTACACGGTATGCCATTTCTCCCATTTGCCTTTTTTCACCGTTAAAATTGGCGGTAACAATAACTTTTGTTTTTTCGCCAAGATTATCAAGTTCATTGGGTTCAATAACCCATTGATCTCCTTGTTTGTACATTTTTCCGTTAGTGCAATATGCTTCTAAATTGTCGGATGGTACACCGGGTACTGATATACTCACGGGGTTTAACAAACTTCGGTAAAGCACGTTCATGCGAGTTGCCGCAATGGTTACTGCCGGACGGGCTACTTTAAAATTGAATTCGAACGGTTTAGTACCGATGTTTTCACCATCGGGTGTTCGGTATTTTATGTACCCCGCATAGGTATAGTCTCCTGCTTCTGAAGGCGTAATTGAAAAAATTGCTTCGTTTCCATCAACAGGCAGAGCCTTTTTACTTCCGTCCATAAACACTTCGAGTGCTTGAGTTGTATCTTCGGCCGATAAAAAGATGCGGGCTTTGTATTCTTGTCCTTGAAAAATATAGCTGGCTTCGGGGATTACTTTTGCCGATAACCCGGTAAATTTGAACGATTCGGCATCAATTTGATTAAACAAGTGACGCAAAACTGCCGATTCGGCATTTCGTACATCGATTTGTAATTTCGAGAGCAAAGCAATTGATGCAACAACGGGGCTCGATTCAAAGTTTTGTTGAACCCATGTGCGGTAATTCATTGTTCCGGTTATTTCTTTCTTCTCAGGATCTGCTATGTCAAGAGCTGAATTTAGCGAATTGATGAGTTGCTGATTGCTATCAATTACCGTGTAGAGATACTCTTTAAACTCAGATACTTTTTCCTGCAATTCGGCACCTTTGCCATCAGTCATCATGAGTTGAGGCGAGGCGTGTAAATCATCTTGTTTGGTAAGTATCAGTGTGTCGTTGTCGTTGCTTACAATTAGCGGAAAAGTGGGGTTCGGTTCTTCTCCCGGTTCTTTGAGCTCGGCTTTAGCAAGTATTGCTAAATCGGTTTTTAAACCAACAATATAGTGAATTAACGAATCGCTTTGTTGATGCACATTTTTAGCTAAGCCCATCCAGCGTTCTACTTTATCCTGATTTAAATCGTATTGAAATTGAAAGTCATCAATAATCGATTGGTTTTTATCAGAAAAACTCAGGTAGGTTTTCATCAGGCTTTCGTCAACTACTTTAAAGGCATACAATGTTTCAGCAGCTACATTTAGTGCCAGCATTGCTGTTAGCACCAAATACATCATGTTAATCATTTTTTGCCGTGGAGTTTCTGGACAATTCTTTGTTCCCATATACTAGTTCTGATTTACCGTTTATTGTTTAGAGCACCAAGCATTCTTCCATAAACGTTATTCAAAGCCTGAATATTATCGTTAATTTCTTTTGTATATTGATTAAACTTCTTGGTTTCTTCAACCGATACGTTTAATAAGTTTCCTATTTCGTTAACACCCTTTGAATAGTCGTTTACAATTGACTCTACTTTTTGTGTTCCTTTAAGGTGCAGTTCGTATGCAGCATTAATAGCCGACAGGTTTTTGTTGAGTTTGTCGAGATTGCTGGCATAATTTGAAGAATTTTTCTCAAAATGTTTAAATCCTTTCGACATTGAGCCACTAATTTCGCTGTACGATTTAGTCAGTTCGTCGGCCGATTGATTGATCTTTTGAACGTATGTATTGCTCGATTCTTCGATAGTTTTAGCTGCCTTAACCGATGCACTGTTCATTTCGCTTGTTGTTGATTCAACGGCTTGTGATAGTTTACCAACCGATTGTTCAATTCCCGAGTTGGCTTTTTGCGAAGTATTTTTCAAATCGCTTGCTGCGCTAGCATATACATTCGAAAGATTTTCAACAGTTTTGTCAACTTCGCTTGCTGCTTTTTGATATGAAGAGTTAATTCCTTTTACACTCTCTTCCATAACCGAAGCAACACTTTTATTGGCCGAAACAACCGATCCTATTGAGTCTGACGCTTCGGTAAGGTTTTTCACAAATTGCTCGGTAGCGCTGGTTGCACCGCTGATATCTTTTATGCCGTTAGCTGTTTGTGTTAATTTTTCGAGGCTTTCTTTTAGGCTATTCATTTGCTCTTCGGGAAGGCCAATGCCATCAACAGCATTCGAACCGTTTTTTCCTGATCCACCAGGGCCTTGTAAATAAGGATTGTAGTATTTTTTATCGGCGATTTCAATTTTTTCTAAATCTCTTTTCGATTCGTTGCCGGTTCTGAATTGTGGATAAATAACTTTCCAGTCGGGTAATTCCATCATAGGCTCAAAAGCCGAAACAAAGAAAATAATTGCTTCGATTGAAAGGCCTACTCCCAAAAAAATACTAGCACCGGGTAAGTGTTCAAGTTTGAATAATGCACCAATTAATACTACCGATGCACCCCAACTATATATATAGTTTTGCATTAATTTCCAACGCTTCGAATGCAAAAAGTCCCCAATATTTTTCATTACTGTAGTTTTTATTTTTTAAAAATTATTTCCAAATGAAGAACGTACACATCTGAACCCAATAAACGATGTTGCTGAGTCTTGATATTCGTATGTTTTGCTTGAAACTTGTACAAAATACCCGATATCTTTCCACGATCCGCCACGTATTACTTTACGTTTCATTGCCGAAGGATCGCTGTCTTGTGCATTGTATTTAAAATCGGGATTCAAATCGCTCACGAGTGTTTGCGAGAGTTCATCAAAAGCAGTGCTTGTCCATTCGGCAACGTTTCCTGCCATATCGTACAATGCAAAGTCGTTTGCCGGATATTCGGCTACTTTCATTGTAGTAAGCCCTCCGTCTTCGATATAGTTACCGCGCATAGGTTTATAGTTGGCCATAAATTCGCCTTGTTGGTTACGCGAGTAGTAACCGCCCCAGGGATACATTGAGTTTTGTAATCCGCCGCGTGCAGCATATTCCCATTCGTTTTCGGTTGGGAGTCTGTAGTCCATAACTGTTGCATCGCCAATACGAGAGAAATATTCGTTTTGACGTTGAGTACGCCAGTTACAAAATGCACTTGCTTGTTTCCAGTTAATTCCTACTACCGGGTAGTCGTCGAACCCCGGGTGCCAGTAATACTTGCTTGCTAATGGCTCGTTGTACGAATATGTAAAGTCGCGAATCCAAGCCAGAGTATCGGGGTATACGTGAGTTTTGTCACGTACAATAAAATCCGATCTATCGGTAATGTTTCCGCCATAGCTTTGAGTTTCGTAATTATAGCTGTTGGCACGTACAGCAGCTTTTTGAAAATCGATCCAGGCATAATCGTAAAAGAGTTTACGTGTATCGATTTCGCGAAGACCGAAAAATCTTTCGTGAGGTGGTACATACAAGTCCTGAAGGCTCATTGTGTCAGTCCAGTCGATGGGTTCGTCCCAGTTAAGGCCAACGTATTCGCCGTCGAGGTTTACTCGTCCGTAATACTCGGCATTCGGGTTTGATCCGTTGTAGAGTAACGTACGGGCAATCGAATCGCGAACCCAGTTTGTAAACTGTCGGTATTCGTTATTCGTTACTTCGGTGTCGTCCATCCAAAAGGCATCGATTGACACAGTACGGGTTGGGTTTAGCCGCCCGTCGATTTCTTCGTCACTTGGTCCAATTCGGAGTGAGCCCCGGGGTATAAAAGCCATTCCGTAAGGAACAGGTTCAAACCAGCTTCCACGAGAACGAGTTGCTCCGATTAATTCTCCGCTTTCTCCACCCTGTTGGGCGCATCCTGCGATCAGTAAAATGACCATAAGCGAAATTAGCAATCTATAATTTTTCATAGCAATAAAAATTCAAGTCCTACAGGTACCTTACACTTTTGTATTTTTGGTTTCGTTTAGTATCGAGGTTGAATGAGTATGTTACCATTAACTCATGCGATGTATGTCCTGCTAAAAACATCGACCCCAAGTTTACATCCAACACATACCCGAAATTTAATCCATCAACGAGCTCCAAACCTCCCATAAGGTTTATTGCCGATATATTTGCGGGCGATACTCTAATTCCTAAACCAGTCCAATATTTATCTTTAATATATAATGTTCCATTTAAATCAAGACTAAAAGCTGCCAAATCGGTTCGCAATAAAAACGATGGCTGCAAGTCAAATAACGGATCGGGCAGTGCAATATTGTATGCACCAGTTAAATAATAGTGTGCGGCTTTGTAACCCACATAATATTCTAACTCTTCCGATCGGGCATATTTAATGTTTGCCTGATTAATCTGGCTTGCCGATAATCCAATGTAATAGTCGGATGTTTCGTAGTATATGCCCAGGCCTAAGCGTGGTATTATTATTGAGAATTCATCGGGAACCAGTTCATCTCCGGTTGAATTTTCGTCGGGATAAATCCAGCCCTCTTCTCCGGGAGTGAGGCTGTAGTTATTTATTCCGGCTTTAATTCCTATTCCAATCTTTCCTGTGCTCAATTGCTTTTGATAAGAATACGCTACATCAACAAATACTTCGTTAAAATAACCAACCTTATCGTTCGCAAACCATATGCCTAAACCACTTTTTGTACCAAAAATTTCAACAGGAGCTTCTACTCCAAACATTGATGTTACAGGCTTATATTCCCCCATACCTGCAAACATCGTACGGTTTAAAAATAATGCATTTATAGTTTTTTCGGCACCAACAAACCCCGGATTTGTAACAGGGCGTGATAACATGTATCCACTGTACAAAGGCTCTTGTTGTGCTTTAGCTGCTAAATTAACCAATATTAACAAAATACAAAAAGAAAAAAAATATTTCATCCACTTTACATTATACTTTTTTTCATTTTTATTATTGCTTGCAGGCAATAATACGATGCTTTCAGTATCTGAACAGTGTATGTATGTACTTGGTATATTGTTATTTGTGTTTATTTTTAGCTTTGTTTGTTTCATATATTTTTCCACCTTTAAAAAAAGGTAACGATGTGAACAAAAATAAGATAATATATTTTTAATCCTTCAACTTGCACACAGTTTATTTCATTTTCTTAAAATTTAACCACCAACGTTCCGGAATTTCGTTCTGGCATGCGCTTTTATAGTCGTCTTCTGTACATGCTACAATTGTTGTGTTTTCGGCATTGTCAGTGTTTTGTGTGCTTTTTATCTCAAGCCACCATCGTTCCGATGTTTCATTTTTATAGAAAACGATCGGAAAGTCAATTTCGTCTATTTGAACCTCAAATTTTATGTAATTATCGATATTTCTTATTGGATAATCGTTTTTTCGATGGATAAACCCTTCAATAAAATGCCAGATAATTTGTGCGGCCAGCTTAATTGTTTGTTTATTTTGATCGTATGTCGAGTCGATATCGAATAGGCCAAAAGCTTTAAGGCGATCGCTAAGTCCTGCATATCGTGCAAGGCGGCATGCTTCATCGGCATAAAATCCGTTGGGTGACCCGTTTGCCTGGCCGGGTGCTTCGCTCATTCGTATCGATGAAATGTTAAATTGAGCCAGGTCGGTATCGCGCAATACGGGTTCTATGTTGTGAAAATTATCGCGAATGGCTCCAAGCCTGTAATGTTCAAAATAGTGCTTGTTTAGTGTTTCTATCTGATGGTGGCCGGTAAAATATTGCTGGTATCCAATACAGGATATATTATAAATATATGCACGTTCTTTTTCAACGAGCCTATTGAGGGGTTTCCACTCTTTGTTTTGGCTTTGTGTGGTCTCAATATCAATTTTTGCATCGATATTTGACACGTTAATGTTGTTTTCGAACTCTTTAAAAGCGTTAAAAACGCCTACCGATAGCTGGTTGCTGCCTCCAATAATGATGATGGTTTTTTTAAGATAAAACAGCATGGAGCAAACTTGCTCAATTGCCATAAGGGTTTGTGAATAGCTTTTGCCTGTTTTTATGTTGCCTAAGTCGGCAATGCGCATTTGCGGACTCGTTTTTTTTAGTTTGTATAATTCTTCTCTGATTCGAGATGGTGTATGGTTTTTTTCGGCTATTTTTTTATTAAAGTATCTGTTCACTCCAAAAAGTGCAATATCAAAATGTGCATTGGGCAACAAAGGTTCAACAATACTGTTTATGAGTATTGTTTTTCCTATACTATCAGGGTCGTTAACAAATGATGTATCCTCAAATTTATTGAGTTCAACAGCGTCAAAATAGTTTAATATTTCAGCCAGTTTTTCGTTTGCCATTTTTTATCAAAAAAAAATGATTGCATGAAAATAGTATTATTATAGAGCAAAGGCAAACCATTTGGTCTGCTTTAAGAAATTTTATTATTTCTTTTTTCGTGTTTTCTTTTTAGTTGATCCTCCTTCGGCAATAATTTTTTTACAATCGTCAATATTCAGTTCTTCGGCATTAGTGTCTTTAGGTATTTTATAGTTCTTTTTATTGTACGATATATAAGGTCCCCATCGTCCGTTAAGTACTCTTATTTCAGGATCTTCGTCAAATATTTTGATAACAGCTTTACGGTCTTTTTCTCGTTTAGCTTCGATAAGTTCAATAGCTCTATCGAGATTAACAGTAAGGGGATCGTCGGATTTATCGAGCGAAACAAATTTGTTGTCGTGTCGGATATAGGGTCCAAACCGGCCGATGGCAACGCTTACTTTTTTCTCTTCGTAGTTTCCAAGTTCGCGTGGCAGTTTAAATAAATCGAGAGCTTCCTCAAGTGTAATTGTTTCGATACTCATTCCGGGTTGCAAGCTTGCAAATTTTGGCTTTTCGTCGGTTTCGTTATCGCCAGTTTCGCCAAGTTGCACAAGGGGGCCGTATCGTCCGATTTTTACCGAAATGGGTTTTCCGCTTGACGGATCGTTTCCGAGTATTCGCTCTCCGTTGGCTTTTTCGGAAACCTGGAGAGTTTCTTCAACCTGCTTGTGAAAAGGTTTGTAAAAGTCGGAGAGCATTTTGCTCCATTGGTATTTTCCTTCGGCAATTGTATCAAACTGTTCTTCAACTTTTGCTGTAAAGTTGAAATCCATAATCATGTCGAAATTTTTGGTTAGAAAATCGTTTACAACCATACCGATATCGGTAGGAAAGAGTTTCGATTTTTCGGCGCCGTAGTTTTCCTTTTTTATTTCATCGTTTATCGTGTTGTTGATCAGTGTCAGGGTGGTATATTCTCGTTCGTTTCCCTGACGGTCTTCTTTTACCACATAGCCCCGGTTTTGCACGGTTGTAATAATTGGAGCATAAGTTGATG
>CAZARW010000001.1:27262-80761 GCA_964487645.1 uncultured Prolixibacteraceae bacterium | reverse complement strand
AATTGTTGAAAAATTTTTAACCAAAAAGTCATTAACAGCAATGCCAACCGGGGTTGGAGTAAACCTATTTTCAACTCTTTCAATGTATCTTCTTGACTCAATTGTTGAAACAATAGTTGCATAAGTTGATGGCCTTCCGATTCCCTGTTCTTCGAGTTTTTTTACCAGGCTTGCTTCTGTATAGCGTGGTGGGCGTTGGCTAAAACGCTCGTCGGCAACAATTTTTTCAACAATGAGTGTTTCGTTTTTTTCAAGCGGAGGAATAATATTTGTTTCTAAAGGTTTTTCGGTGTCATCGTCGGTTGATTCCATATATACTTTTAAAAATCCATCGAATTTGAGCACTTCACCGCTTGCAACAAAGTATTCGTTGGTAGATGAGATCGCAATATTTACATTTGTTTTTTCGAGTAATGCATCGCTCATTTGTGAGGCCAGTGTCCGTTTCCAAATGAGTTCGTAAAGGCGTTGTTCTTGTTTGGTTCCCGATACATTTTCCTTGTCCATGTATGTTGGCCTTATTGCTTCGTGAGCTTCCTGAGCACCTTTCGAAGAGGTTTTGTATTGCCGTGTTTTTGAATATTTATCGCCATACAATTCGCCAATTTTCGATTTTGATGTATTGATTGCTAACGACGAGAGATTTACAGAGTCGGTACGCATGTATGTTATGTGTCCAGATTCGTATAAGCGTTGAGCTATACTCATTGTTTGCGAGACCGAGAATCCGAGCTTGCGACTGGCTTCTTGTTGTAGGGTTGATGTTGTAAAGGGAGGTGCCGGACTGCGTTTTGCCGGTTTTGTAACAATATCAGATACTTTATATTGTGCTTGTTTGCATTTTTCAAGAAAATCTAAAGCTTCGGTTTTTGTGTTAAAGCGTTTGTTGAGTTCGGCTTTCAGAGTGGAACTTTTCTCCTTGTTGTCAATTATAAAAATGGCTTGTACTCTGAAACTCGATGTTGCTGTAAAATTATTCACTTCGCGTTCGCGATCAACAATAAGCCTGACGGCAACCGATTGTACGCGGCCGGCCGAGAGTTGCGGTTTGACTTTTTTCCACAAAACGGGCGATACTTCAAAACCAACCAGGCGATCGAGAATGCGCCTGGCTTGCTGTGCATCAACCAAGCTTTTGTCAATATCGCGCGGATTGTTTATTGCATTCAATATTGCATCTTTTGTAATTTCGTGAAATACTATCCGCTTTGTTTTTTTATCGTCGAGCTGCAAAGCCTCTTTTAAATGCCAGGCAATGGCTTCTCCCTCGCGATCCTCATCAGATGCTAACCATACAGTTTTTGCATCTTTAGCCAGGCTTTTCAATTCTTTAACTACGGCTTTTTTATCGCTGGATATTACATATTTGGGTTTAAAATCGTTTTCAAGATCAACACCGAAATCTTTTTTCTCAAGATCGCGAATATGTCCAAAACTCGACTTTACTGTGTAATCTTTACCTAAAAATTTCTCGATGGTTTTGGCTTTTGCCGGGGACTCAACTATTACTAAATTATCTGCCATAAAATTTTTTTTATGATGTTTGCTTTTTCTTGCCACCAGGGCATTTGTGTTGAATAGTTTTCTTTAAAATCCGAAACAGTACAAATCAGATAGTTATTCAAAAATTTTTGCAAATTAAAGAAATTAGAAAGGCAAGTTCAAAAAAAAATCAATTATCTGCATGTTTTTTTTAATAAAAGCTTTTTGTTTTTTTTACAAACCATCAGTGTTTATTGACTAAAGCTACTATATATTGTGATTTTTTATTTTTTGTAAACGATTGAGTGCAAATGTGTATTTTTTATTGACAGACTATATATACTATAAATAAATAAAGATTTTGCCGAAGCAATGGTAAATCTTTCTGTTGTGTAATTATTTTTGTTGATAAGGTATGTTGACATAATAAAACGCTTATCAAGGGCGATTATATTTATATATATTTGTAAAAAAAAATCAATGGAATCCGATAAAAAGAAATTTAGCAAATACATCAAAATTATTTGGATCACAGTGCTTTCGCTGGTGCTTTTTGTGATTGTTTTTTTCTGGCTTATAGCAGCTGGTAAGCTAGGATATATGCCATCGTTTGAAGATTTGGAGAACCCCAAAAATTTTGTTGCCTCCGAAATTATTACCAGCGATAATCAATTGTTGGGTAAATACTTCAGAAGTGAGAATCGTACTCTTATTGAATACGATGATATGAATAAATACCTGGTTCAAGCGCTTGTTGCCACTGAAGATGAGCGGTTTTACAAGCATTCGGGGATTGACCTCAGGGGTTTGTTCAGGGTTCTTAAAGGTGTTATTATTAACGATCGTGGATCGGGTGGTGGAAGTACAATTTCGCAACAGCTGGCCAAGTTGCTTTTCCCTCGCGAAAGCAACTCGGGGATAAAGCTTGTTGTCCGAAAATTCAGAGAATGGGTTATTGCTGTTAAGCTTGAACGCAGCTACACCAAAGAAGAGATTATTACTTTGTATCTGAATAAATTTGAATTTATACACGGAGCTTTTGGGGTTGATGTTGCGTCACAAACATATTTTAACTCTTCGCCCGATTCGCTGGAGCTGCATCAGGCTGCAATGCTTATCGGAATGTTAAAAAGCCCGTGGTTGTATAATCCCGTACGTTTCGAAGAAAGAGCACTTACCCGAAGAAATGTTGTTTTGGGTCAAATGCTCAGAAACCGTTATATAAACCGTGAACAGTACGATTCAACTAAAATTAAACCTCTCGATATTGACTTTCAGCGTTACGAACTCAAGAAGGGAATAGCACCTTATTTTCGAAAATATCTTGAACGAACAATGTTGGCCGGAAAACCAATAAGAAGCGAGTACGGAAATAGCCGGATATCGCAGCAAAGATATTACGAAGATTCAATATCGTGGTATACCGATCCCTTGTTTGGTTGGTGTAACAAAAATGTAAAACCGAATGGTGAACCATATAATTTATATGAAGATGGATTAAAAATATATACAACCATTCATTATAAAATGCAACAATACGCCGAGGATGCTGTACGTGAGCATCTTCAATTTTTGCAGCCACAGCTCGATTCGCATGTAAAACGATTTAGGAATCCGCCTTTCTCAGATGATTTAACAACAAAAGAGGTTGAGCAAAACCTGATGAATGAGATACGTCGCAGCCATCGTTATGCGAATTTACGTAAGCAAGGTTTGTCGTCAGAAGAGATTATGGAATCGTTTAACACTATCGATACTGTGCTGGTGTATACCTGGGATGGGTATAAAGACACTATAATGACACCGCTTGATTCGATTAAATATTACCTTAAAAACCTGAGTACATCGTTTATGGCTATGGAGCCGGGTGCCGGAAAGGTTAAAGCCTGGGTTGGTGGATCGGCCTACGGATTTACCGAAATTGATATGGTGCGCTCATCAACATACAAACGGCAGGTTGGTTCAACTTGTAAACCTTTTTTATATACGCTTGCAGTTGAAAATGGATTATCGCCCTGCCAAAAGGTACCCAATGTTGAGCAAACTTTTATACTGAGTGATGGAACAAGCTGGACTGCCAAAAACTCGGGATCGTCGAAATACGACGGGAAAATGGTTACGCTAAAATGGGGGCTTGCCAACTCGGTTAACCAGATATCGGCTTGGGTAATGAAAAATTTTAATCCCGAATCAATGCTCGAAGTAATGCGCCGGATGGGTATTTACAGCGAAGTTCCTGCTGTTCCCTCAATGTTTTTAGGTACAGCCGAAATTACATTGTACGAAATGGTGGCTGCTTATGGAGCTTTTGCCAATAAAGGGGTTTATACCTCTCCCATAATTGTGAGTCGTATCGAAGATAAACACGGAAATACAATTGCAACTTTTGCGCCACAGCGGCACGAGGCTATAAGCGAAGAAACTGCCTATACAATGACTCAGCTTTTGCAAAATGTTGTCAAAACCGGATCGGGTATACGGCTTATGCTGAACTACGATGTGTATAAGGAATATGGAGGGTTTACAACTCCTTTTGCCGGCAAAACCGGAACAACCCAAAATCAAAGCGACGGTTGGTTTATTGGCTTTACTCCCGAATTGGTTGCCGGCACATGGACAGGGGCAAATTATCGCAGTATACGGTTTTCGGATATTACCCGAGGACAAGGAGCAAATTCGGCAATGCCTGTTTTTGGGCGTTTCTTTAAAAAGGTTTATGCTGATTCGACAATCAACTATAAGCAAAATTTCGAATTTGTTGAGCCTGATGATTATTCAATTAACCTCGATTGTGATGATAATATATCGCCCGAAAACAACACAAGCCCATTTTTTAACGATTTTTGGTAAAAACATTCTAATGAATTTTAACTCTTTAAATACTTTCGAGACTAAAAGCCTGCTCGCTATTGCAGCAATTTTAGTTAGTATGGTTTTTTCAAACTCGTGTGCAAATCCGGGTGTGGGGCCGTCGGGTGGAGATAGAGATTCAATTCCGCCTGAAATTATTGAAAGTGTTCCTCAAAATTATCAACGCAATTTTAACGGAAATGAAATCATTCTTTCGTTTAACGAATATATAGTTGCCGACAATTTGGCTTCGAATATGATTGTGTCGCCGCCACTTGCCGAAAAACCTTTAGTGCGCATGAAAGGTAAAAGCCTTTATGTGAAATTCGAAGAAGACTTGATTCCGGGGCGAACCTATTCGGTTGATTTTAAAGACGGAATAAAAGACTACACCGAAGGGAACAAGATTGAAAGCCTGAGGATGCTTTTTTCAACGTACGACCAAATTGATACTTTGCGTATTAGCGGTTATTTACTCGATGCTTTTACTCTTGAACCTGTCGAAAATGCAATTGCTGTTTTATATACTCTTGCCGACGACTCGGTTTTTACTTCGCTAAAACCCGATTTTATTGCTAAAGCAAACAGCGAGGGCTTTTTTATGTTCGACAATCTTCCAAAAGGTGAATTTCGGTTGTTTGGGCTGGTTGACAACGATCGGAATTTGTTTTTTTCGGACGATAAAGAGATTATTGCTTTTAGCGACACTCTTATTGTTCCATCAGCAAGTTTTGTGTCTCAACCCGATACTGTAATAACTCAAACCGACACTCTGATTACCGAAGGCTATACACAATACTTGCCCGACGATGTTTTTGCAATGATGTTTACTCATCATATTTATAAACAGAATTTGGTGTACGATAAACGCGAAGACAGAGATCTGTTTGTTTTAAATTTTAGAGAGCCGGTAAGCGATTCGCTTAAAATCGATTTGCTTAATAATCAAATTGAAAACCCAATGTATACTGAAATCAATCAAAATAACGACAGCATAAGTATTTGGCTTACCGACACTACTCTTATTAATACCGATTCGCTTTATTTGCGTGTTGCATATACCGTTACCGACTCGGCAAATAATTTTATTACAAAAACCGATACTTTGCGAATGCTTTATGCCAGGACAAAAAGCGAAAAAAGCAAACAGAATTTGGATGCTGAAAAGCAACAGGTGTTTAAATTTGAGAGCAATATTGGTTCGGGAGCTTTCGATTTAAATAAAAAAATTGAACTGGTTTCTCCTATCCCACTCATTGATTTTAGTGATGAACACATTACTCTCGAAAAAGCAGTGAATGATACTACATTCGAAGCGGTTAATTTTACATTTAATCAACGCAAAAACTCAAAACGAAAATTTATAATCGATTTTGGAATAGAGGAAGATACCCGGTACCGTATTGTTGTCGATTCGGCTGCAGTATATTCATACTCGGGCAAACATAATTTATTATTTGAGAAAAAATTCAAAACGCAAAAAACCGATTTTTACGGATCATATTCAATAAATATTGAAGGACTCGAATCGCTTGCTTTGGTGCAATTACTAAAAAAATCGAAATCAGAGGATCTTGTGAGGCAAATTGTTCTCGAAAAAGGAAACACCAAAGTGTTGTTCGATTATCTGAAAGCAGGCGATTATTTGTTAAAAATAATAGTTGATCGTAATTCAAATAAAACCTGGGATACAGGCAATTTCTCGACAAATACTCAACCCGAACCGGTTTATTATTATCACAAAATTCTTACCGTAAAATCAAATTGGGATTTACACGAAGACTGGATGATTGACACAAGGCAACGATCATTAAAAAATATCGAGGAACCTCAAAAAGAATAAAGACAAAGTATATCTCTCGATAGCTTATTGTTTTATAAATTTTATCGATTCTTGTTTCTTTTCGGAGTATACGGTTAAAATATACATTCCTGTTTTGATCTCATTTAACAGAATCTCGATAATTCGTAATCCGCCGACATGAATTGCAGGCTTTACTGTTGCACCATTTAAGGTGTATATTGTAATGTATGTGCCATGTGGTTGGTTTTTATCAAAAATGATGTTCATGGTTGATGAAACCGGATTTGGAAACAACATAAACGATTGTAGTGCATTGGATACAGTATCGTTGCGCCATATAATTGTATTCGATTTTTTTGACGAGCAGTGTTTGTTTGTTGCCAGTGCATAGTATTTTCCATCATTACCCGGAGTATAAAATTTTTGGGTTTCGCCACGTAATATTTTGTTATTGTAAAACCATTGAATATTGCTTTGAGAGTTAGTTAGCAAAACACCCTGTACAGCGAATAAATCCGGAGTTTCAGGAGTTTTGTAAACCTGGGTTTGCAACGAGCTTTTGAGCATTAAGCATCCATTGTTTATTTGTACCGATATGTGTTTTATACCGGCAGTACTGTCGGGCTGTACCCAAATAGTATTTGTGTTGCTTTGCCCTTTAAATCCCGGGGGAAGAGTCCATATGTAGCTTACATTTTTGATGTCGGGGACCGAATATTCAATTGGCTCGTTGTTGCTGCATATTTCTAAAGGCCCTGTAATTGCAGGGGGCGGGGTGTTGTAATCGCATTCGAATGATGCTGTAAGTGTGCGGTCTTTTTTTACAACAAAACTGTATTCTGATTCTTCGGAAACAAGAGTATTGTTTTCGAACCAGCCGGTAAAGCGATAACCAAATTGAGACTGTGCCATAAGCCGGCAAGTGCTTTTGAATCCGTAGTTTCCACTTCCCGATACCGAACCTCCCGGCATATTGGGTTCTTGTACTGTAATGTCAAAATATATACCTGCAACCGATAATGGAATATGTACTCGGTTATTGTTTTCGTTGGTTTCGAAATGTGTATTGTGCAAATCTGATACTACAAATAAAAAGTATTGATTGCTGGCAAAACTTGAATCGATATAAACAGAATGCGCGTGGCTTACAAAATTTTGATTTTTTGCAACAGGCTCTACAATCGAATCTAATTGCACATCGCAAGCAGGGTTAAAAACGGTGTCGCCCGATAGCCAAAACGAAATGTGTTGGTTTATTTCAGGGTTTTCGGGTATGTTCTGTAGCTGGCTGTCGAAAGTGAGTTCGATGTGTGTTCCTGCATCAATATTTTGTGTATTGCTTTTGAGGTTATTTACCGATAAATCGTATGAGGGAGCATTCCCCGAGCACAAAATCAAGCTCTCGCGTATTTGTTGCCGTATTTGAGGTAAGAGGCTGTGCAGTATATTTCCGGGGCAAACAGTAGCTGGTTTCACATCGCGGTGTCCAATAATTCGGGGCAAATACATTTGTTGTGTACCTGCCTGATTAATTATAAGAGCCTCGCTAAGCGGATCGATAGAGCGAAGGTTAAACCATCCGGCCAGTAAATTATTTAATGCTTCAATTTGTTCGGGGCTTGTTTGGGTGCTGTCGGTATTTCCTAAAAAACATACTCCAATGCTCTGTCCGTTTGTATTGCCTGCATGTGTTCCTTTTACATCGGTATGGGGTAGTTGGGGGTTATATCGTCCCTGATAAATGTTGCCGTATTTATCAATTAAGTAGTTGTATCCAATATCGTCCCACCCATTGGTATATACATGGTAGTTCCAGTAGCTTCGAACTATAGGCAGCCCATCGGTATAAAAATTTGGCGATGCACCATGATGTATTATTACATGGCTGGCATTGATGTATTGGGGCGTGTACTGCGGAAACAGGCAGTCGGGCTGGTCGTTGCACCACTGGTCGCGGGTAATAATATCAGGAAAGGGGCACGCGTTGTTTGTCGATATTTTTTTGCTTTTCAGTGGGTTTCCCGATTTGTTTGTGGTAGCCTGAATATTTACAAAATCGGCCATAACATATGATATACTGTCGGGTGTGTTTGCTGATATAATAAACTCACAAAATGTATGTGCAGCACTGTCGTTCACAAAAAGAATGTTCGACATGAACAGGCCATTTTTATTATCTTCAGGGGCAAACATCCCATTTGTAGTAATCCAGTCAGACCAATGCGTACTGTCAGGGCCGGTGCGGTATTTAATTTCGAATTGTTCGGGAGTTATATCCGCACTGTTGCTTTTCCATCCAATGCTAAAAAACGAAAAATCGACAGGCGATTCGATTGTGAACCGGTATCGTAAGGCGCTGTATTTAAGTGTGTTTTCCCAGTAAATGCGTGCCGATGGTACTTTGCGTTTTGCGCTTTGAATGTGAATTTCAGTAGGCGATGGTTTTATCGAATACTCTGAATTGGGTAATATGTTGTTTTGTCCACACAAGCTTTGCCCCAATAGTAAATATATTGTTAACGATACAATTTTTTTAAGCCAATGTGTGTATGTGTTAATCATAAATAAATCTTTACTAAAACCTCTTTTGGGTGGTATATATGGTAAACAATGCTTTATTTACAAGGTGGAATTTTAACAGTATTTGCCTTTGTTCTAAAACTGCGAGGATAAAACAGAAAAATAATCCCTGAGAACAAAGGTAAATTTTTATTGCGAACAAAAAGTGAATTGCATTATACCGTGTTATGATTAAAATTTATTTTGCCCGGGTAATTATTCTTGCACCAATTTTACAATGCAAGCACTTTTTTTTATCGCAGAAATGATTTTTTAATTGTATAAGGGCTTGAGAATCGTAAGCATTTTCAGCATCAATGCCAATTTGTTGCCATAAACTGATAATTCGGTTTTTTTCGGGCGGAATATTTTCAAGCAAGTCGAAAGCGCGTTGTTTGAGTTGGGGTTTATTGTTTCGCTCGCCATATATGTATAAAAAAGGCACAACAGTATTGATTAAAATATTGTTTCGGGAGCTTTCGCCTATCCATTTTGTTTTTTTTGGGGCAGTTTGATTAAACCGGTAATGCGTATCCCAGTATGGCGAGGCTTTTACTTCGAAAAGTTTTTTTATTTCGTTTTGTTTTTCTGTTTCGATTAATTTCGAGAACAGGGCTTCCGATTGTGAATAAAGAGCTGCAAGCTGAGCTATTCGTACAGTAGGGAAATTTGCCGGCCGCAGGCGCATAAATTTCCAATGATGGCTTTCAATCCCTTTAAGGTTATATTTTTTTGCTAAAAAACTGTATTCATCGCGAAGCATTAAGAAATAGTTATCGCCTAAAAGTTGCTCGTTTAGCAAGCCCGATTGGCCAAAAAAAATGGCTTCGAGTTGTTGAATGTTTTGGGTGTGTTTTGCCACAATTTGTAATGAGATTGACCGGGCAAAGAGATCAAAAGGGAATGCATTAATTTTAAAACCAAAATTTATTGCAAGATGCCTGAAAAAGGTTTCGTTCCAATTGTTTTTTGTATTAGCTAATGTGTGCAATATTGAGTCGGTTTTTAGTTTAAGCCGATCAACAAGCATTGCATCAATTGCAGCACGGATATATACTTTGTCGATGTTATTTAAAAAATTGTTGCAAGCTGGTTTGTTTTGTTTGGTAATGAGTTGTTCGTAATTTTTACTTGCATTTTTGTTTGGCTCAATCACAATTGTAGGCAAAGGATTTCCGTTTGGAAGCGAAATGTGTTTATCGTTTGTGTTTACAACATGCAGTATTACACTGTTGTAGGCTTCGTTGTTTTGATGCTTGTGTTTTATCCAGTCGGAGCTTTTAATGTGTACTTCAACATTTCCGGCCCACACGGTGTTGTCAATTTTAACCGAGGCATTAAAAAAATCTGGGCCCGAATCGGTATTCCATTTTCCGGGATTGAGTATTTCAACATTTTGGCCGGCAATAGTTTTCAGGTTGATTTTATCGAAAAGGCCGTGTTTCCATGTATATTGCAAAAACTCTTCGTTCATAATTTATGCTTTTGAGGGGTTCAATGCATAAATATAATAAAAGCTTTTTATATGAGATTCGCTTCGAGTAACAATTCTTCCATTTCGAGTTGAACAGTTTCGGCTTCGGTACGTGCAGCTCCGGCAAAATCAGTGTCGGACGATGCGTAAATAATTGCTCGCGACGAGTTTACCAGCAAGCCACATTGCTCGTTCATTCCGTATTTTGCAACTTCGTGCAGGCTTCCGCCTTGAGCTCCAACTCCGGGAACAAGTAAAAAATGTTGAGGAACAATTTTACGAATTTCTTCAAGTTTTTCGGCTTTTGTTGCTCCTACTACGTACATCATATTGTTGGTAGTACCCCATTTTTGTGAGGTTTTCAGTACTTTTTCAAAAAGTTTATCGCCGCTGTTTTTGTCTTCGATAAATTGAAAATCGAAAGCACCTTTATTTGATGTAAGAGCTAAAACAATTACCCATTTATTGTTGTATGTCATAAACGGTTTTACCGAATCTTCGCCCATGTATGGAGCAACAGTTACAGCATCAAAATCAAAGTGTTCAAAAAACGCCCGTGCATACATGTTTGATGTATTGCCAATATCGCCGCGTTTGGCATCGGCAATAATAAACATCCCGGGGTAATTATTCCGAATATGCTCAATTGTTTTTTCAAGACTGATAAGTCCCTTGGGGCCAAGTGTTTCGTAAAAAGCCAGGTTGGGCTTGTAGGCTACGGCTAAATCGTGGGTGTGATCAATTATTTCTTTATTAAACTCAAAAATCGGATCGTTGGTATTTAACAGATGCGCAGGGATTTTTTGAATATCGGTGTCGAGGCCTATGCATAAAAAACTTCTTTTATTGCGTATTTGTTCGTAGAGTTGGTCTGAATTCATAAAGATTGATATTGATTGTTTATATTTATTCTGTTAATTTGTCGATTGCATTCGATCAAATTTTAGCTCAAAAGTAATAAATACTCATCATGTTAATGAAATTATTTTTGGTATGTTTTTTCAATATCCTGTTATTTTTGTGCAATAGTACATATTCACAAAGCTGTATAGCCAAAATCGACAGCATTATTCAACAAGTTACACCTCTTACCTATTCACTTCATTTTGATTCATTACGTACTGCACAAAATCACAATCGGAAAGTACAGCCGGGTGATAAACAAACGATATGTCACGACGCGTGCCGCGATTATATTTATCGTCAGTTATGCTTAGCATATGGCCATAATAATGTGTATTTGCATCGTTTTAGCTGTGACCAATACGGGGGATTAACCAATGTAATTGCTTGCAAGCAGGGTAAAAACCCCGATGCCGGAATTGTGATTGTTGGCGCGCATTACGACAGCAATGTTTCTTTTTCGCAAAGCGATTCGGGGCACTACATAGCTCCCGGAGCAAACGATAACGGAACCGGTGTGGCTGCTGTACTCGAAATTGCAAGAGTACTTGCCAATATCGAAACTCAGGCATCGATAATTTTTGCAGCATGGGATTGCGAAGAAAAGTTTTTGAATGGCATGGCGATAGGGTCGAATGCCTGGTACAACCAATTTGTAAAAAAAGTAAAACGTACTCAATATAATAAATTGGGCAATGGGGGAGTAATTAATAAAAAAGATGTGTTTGCGTATATTAATTTTGATATGTTTGGAAATCCGGCCGATAGTATCAACGGGAAACCTGTATTGTGGGCTTGTTATGCATATCGTCGTGATAAAAAATTTGTTGAGCATTATTGTGCACTTTTCGATGTGTATGCTCCTCAGATAGAAACTATTCCTCATGGTCCAATGCGCTATTCCGACCATACTACTTTTTCGCGGCGGCGTATTAAGTCGGTCGAAAATCTTCAATCAAATTACCATGCCGATACACTTTACCATACAAAATATGATCATATAAAAACCCCGGGAAACATACATTTTGATTTTACTGTACATGTTACACGGGGTGCATTAGCATATTTGCTCAATAAAGAATTGTGCAAAGATTAGTTTCCCATTTCAGAAATGAATTTTATACGCATAAGCCTTATCTCTTCAATTGAGTAATATTCTTCGCCCAGTTCGGCAACAGCTTCGTCGAGGTCACCGGTTTGCGATTCTTCTTTAAAATACTCAAAAATTTCATCTTGCGAGTCCTGGTCAATAATATCGTCGATATAATAGTCGATGTTGATTTTAGTACCAGAGTTCACAATGGCCTCGAGTTCCGAGAGCAGATCTTCGATACTAATTCCGAGCGATTCGGCAATAATGTCGAGTGAAACTTTGCGATCGATATTTTGAATAATATTTACTTTGTTTTTTGATTTTTTGGCTACCGATTTTACAACCAAATCCTGTGGCCTGTCAATTTCGTTTTCGTCGACATATTTTTTAATGAGATCAATAAATTCTTTACCGTATCGCATGGCTTTGCCTTGCCCAACCCCCTGAATATTTTGCAATTCGGAAATTGTAATCGGATACTGAATCGACATATCGGAGAGCGATGGGTCTTGAAAAATTACAAAAGGAGGCAGGTTTTTTTGTTTAGCCACTTTTTTTCTAAGATCTTTCAGCATGGCAAACAATTGCGGGTCGCCCGAACCTCCCGATGGAGCGTTGGACGACTCGGCTGCAGCTTCGTAATCGTGGTTTTTTACCATCATAAACGAGGTGGGGTTTTTAATAAAATCATACCCCTTTTCTGTCATTTTCAGTAAGCCGTAATTTTCAATGTCTTTATTAATAAGGCCTGCAATCATTGCCTGGCGGTATATTGCATGCCAAAAACGTGCATCGTTATCTTTTCCTTGTTCAAAAATATCGAGTTCGTCGTGTTTAAATGATTTAATTGCAGCATTTTTATTTCCAATCAGAATATTGGTAATATGCTCCATTTTGTATTTTTGGTTTACAGCCAAAATTGCATTCAGAGCAATAAGCATTTCTTTTCCGGCTTCAATTTTTTCTTTTGGATGGAGGCAATTGTCGCACGCGTTGCAATTTTCGGGTTTATAAATTTCGCCAAAATAATGGAGCAATATTTTTCGGCGGCACACCGATGATTCGGCATACGAAACTGTATCGAGCAATAGTTGAGTACCAATTTCTTGTTCGGCAACAGGTTTCCCCTGCATAAACTTTTCGAGTTTTTGAATATCCTTATAACTGTAAAATGTTATGCATTTGCCCTCGCCGCCATCGCGGCCAGCTCTTCCGGTTTCCTGGTAATATCCTTCAAGGCTTTTGGGAATATCGTAATGAATAACATAGCGCACATCGGGTTTGTCGATACCCATGCCAAATGCAATAGTAGCAACAATAACTTCAACGTCTTCCATCAAAAACATATCCTGATGTTTCGATCGTGTTGCAGCATCCATTCCGGCATGGTAGGGTAAAGCTTTAATTCCGTTCACCTGCAGATTTTCGGCAAGCTGTTCAACTTTTTTACGGCTAAGGCAATAAATAATTCCCGATTTTCCGCGATTGTTCGAAATATACTTTATAATTTCGGTAGTCGCGTTTACTTTAGGCCGAATTTCGTAATATAAATTCGGGCGGTTAAAGCTCGATTTGAACACTTTAGCATCGAGCATCCCCAGATTTTTCTGAATGTCGTGCTGAACTTTTGCCGTTGCCGTAGCTGTTAATGCAATAACCGGTGCTTTACCAATTTCGGCAGCTATGGGTTTTATGCGTCTGTACTCAGGCCTGAAATCGTGACCCCATTCTGAAATACAGTGTGCCTCGTCAACAGCATAAAACGAAATTTTTATCTGCTTCAAAAAATCAATATTATCCTGCTTGGTCAGTGATTCGGGAGCAACATAAAGCAACTTTGTTTTCCCTGCAATTACATCATCTTTTACCTCCTGTATGGCAGCTTTCGACAACGATGAGTTGAGAAAATGAGCAACTTTATCTTCGGTGCCAAAACTCCTTATTGAGTCTACCTGGTTTTTCATTAATGCAATCAGTGGAGATATAATTATTGCAGTACCTTCGAGCAATAAGGCCGGAAGCTGATAGCATAGCGATTTTCCTCCCCCTGTTGGCATCAATACAAAAGTATCGTTGCCATCCATTAAGCTTTTTATTACTTTTTCCTGGTCTCCTTTGAATCTGTCGAATCCAAAGTGTAGGTGTAATTGTTCAGTTAAATACTGAGTATGTCCCATTTTTTATTGCTTACGGTGTGAATTTTTTTAAAAACGGAACACTAAGATAACAATTAAATGCTTTTAACTAAAATACTCACGTAAAAAACACAAATGAATTTTTATTTAGCTTTGTTTTGTGTCAATTTCGGTTTTAAGCGCAACAAATCATTGCAATTAAGTGTGTATATTTGTGGCTTGCATAATGCAAGTTCCGGTTGCATTGGTGTATATTTTTTATTTTTTATTTTGTGTTTCAGCAATAAAATTGTTGTATGGTAAACGTTTAATCGCCGGGCGAATAAAATATAATCAATCGTTTGAATGAAATTTTTAGGGAGTAGGAATAAACAACAGAAAAATAAAAACGAGATGAGTTTTATGGATCATCTCGAAGATTTACGTTGGCATATAGTACGAGCTGTTGGAGCGACGTTTATTTTTGTGATTTTAGCATTTGTTAATCGCGAATTTATTTTTGACAAAATAATTTTGATGCCCAAAATGGCCGAATTTCCAACAAATGCCTTGTTTGCAAAAATTGGGAACATGTTTAATTCGCTTTTCAATACCAATACCGAGGTACTTGCTATAAATACCACTCCGCTCGAAATTGTAAACATTGATATGGCCGGCCAGTTTTTATCGCACATTAAAGTTTCATTGGTAGCCGGAATTATTCTTGCTAGTCCGTATATTTTTTGGGAAATATGGCGTTTTGTGAAACCTGCTTTGTATAGCAATGAATCAAAACATGCGCGAGGTGCTGTTTTTTATACATCGGCTCTTTTTATAATTGGTATATTGTTTGGCTATTACTTAATAACTCCCTTGTCGATTCATTTTTTGGGATCGTATAATGTGAGTGCCGAAATTGAAAATACGATAAAACTTAATTCATACATAGGAACAGTAACCTCGGTAACTTTTGCATCAGGTATTATTTTTGAATTGCCTATTGCTGTGTTGTTTTTGAGTAAAACAGGATTGCTTACTCCGCAATTTATGCGAAAATACCGTAAACATGCTTATGTATTGCTGCTAATATTAAGTGCTATTATAACTCCTCCCGATGTGTTTAGCCAGATTTTAGTTTGTGTTCCACTAATTATTTTGTATGAAATAAGTATTTTTATTTCACGTTCGGAGTTAAAAAAACAAAAGCGCGAAAATAAATAGTCAAAATTTTCGCTATACAATTATATTGTAAGTAATCTTTCATAATATCTGAAATGAATCATAACAGAGAATTAAAATGAAGCTAAAGGCCGAAAATCTTGTAAAGCGCTATCGAAGCCGCACCGTAGTTAAAAATGTTTTTATCGAAGTAGAACAGGGCGAAATTGTGGGCCTGCTTGGGCCAAACGGAGCCGGAAAAACTACATCGTTTTATATGATAGTAGGCCTTGTGCAACCAAACGAGGGGCAAATTTATGTTGATAATACAAATATAACCCGGATGCCCGTGTACAAACGAGCCAATTTAGGCATTGGTTATCTTGCCCAGGAAGCATCAGTATTCAGGCATCTTACAGTTGAAGACAATATTCGTGCAGTACTCGAAATGACCCGCCTTTCGAGAGCAGAACAAACAAAACGTACCGAGTCGCTGATTTCGGAATTTGGATTGCAGAAAGTGCGAAAAAATAAAGGAATACAGCTTTCGGGAGGTGAACGGCGCCGTACCGAAATTGCCAGAGCTTTAGCCATCAACCCAAAGTTTATTCTGCTCGACGAACCTTTTGCCGGTGTCGATCCTATTGCCGTTGAAGATATTCAAAACATCGTTTATCATTTGAAAGATCGAAATATTGGAATTCTTATTACCGACCACAATGTGCACGAAACCTTAGCAATTACAGATCGTTCGTATCTTTTGTTCGAAGGCGAAATCCTGAAGGCCGGAACAGCCGAAGATTTAGCTTCGGATGAAATGGTGCGAAAGGTTTACCTGGGGCAAAATTTCGAATTGCGAAAGAAACGCGAAAAATTCGAACACTAATTCTCTTTTATACCAATTGATTGATATAAATTGTATTGTTTCAAAAAAAAACACTTATATTTGCGCCGCTAAAAGCGGGCGTGGCGGAATTGGTAGACGCGCTAGACTTAGGATCTAGTGTCATACGACGTGGGGGTTCGAGTCCCTTCGCCCGCACTAAACAAACTAACCGTTTGGAGCCATGAGGGATCCGAACGGTTTTGAATTTAATAGTGAAGAATAATTTCTCATATTAATTTATTCAGTAACACTTTAAGTAATTAATTTTATGAATATTACCAGGGAAACAATCGACGAGCTTAACGGTATTATACGTATAAATATCGAAAAAGACGATTACCAGGCAAAGGTTGAGGATGTGTTGAAAGATTACAGGAAAAAAGCAACTATGCCCGGATTCAGGCCGGGAAAAGTTCCTGCAGGCCTTGTGAAAAAAATGTACGGCAAAGCAGCTCTGGTTGACGAAGTTAATAATCTTTTAACAAAAGAACTTTCGAAATACCTGGTTGACGAAAAACTGAATATTTTAGGAGAGCCTCTGCCAAACGAGGATCAACAAAAAGAAATTGATTGGGATAATGACGAAAATTTCGAATTTATTTTCGATATAGGGCTTGCTCCCGAGGTTAAAATTACCCTCGATAAACGGAGCAAATATACTCAGTACAAAATAAAAGTTACTGAGGCAATGATTGAAGACCAGATGAAGGCTTATCAAAGTCGTTTTGGTCAGAATAAAGATGTTGATACGGTTGAGGAAACTTCTACTTTGCGTGGAAACATTGTAGAGCTTGATCAAAACAACGAGCCAAAAACCGATGGGCTCAAGGCCGATATGGCTCTAATTTCGATCGATGTTATTAAAGACGAGGAGATCAAAAAACTTTTTGTAGGTAAAAAAATTGACGACGAAGTAATTTTCGATCTCAAAAAAGCATATCCTAACGATACCGAAATTGCTTATTTGCTTAATATCGAAAAAGAAAATGCAGCTGCCGTTGAAGGCAACTTCAAGGTTGAGATTAAAGAAATTCACAAATTTGAACCGGCCGAAGTGAATAAAGAGCTGTTTAAAAATGTGTATGGCGACGATACTGAAATAACAACGAAGAAAGCATTTAAAGAGCAAATTGTTGAAGAAATTCATGAGTCGTTAAAACCGTCAATCGATTATAAATTTTCAATTGATGCTCGTAAAAATCTTATCGAAAAAACTCAGGTTGATTTTCCTGTTGATTTTTTGAAACGTTGGTTAAAAGCTGCGAATAAAGATATTACCGATGAGCAAATCGAAAAGGAATTTGATTATTTCCTCGAAGATCTTAAATGGCAGATAATTAAAGAGGATATTATTAAGAGTAACGAGTTGAAGGTTGAGCACGAAGAGGTTGTTGAGCTGGCAAAAGATGTTGCAAAAGCACAATTCCGTCAGTACGGAATGTTTAACGTGCCCGACGAACACCTCGATGGTTTTGTACAACAAATGCTCACAAAAAAAGAAGATCAGGAAAGACTCTACAGTAAAAAAATGGAAGACAAAATCATGGACGTTATCAAGGAAAAGGTAAATGTTGAAGAGTCTGAAATATCAAAGGATGAGTTTGAAAAGATGTTTGAATAAAAAACCAAAATATATAGAGCAAAGAGGTTGTCTGTTGCAGACAGCCTCTTTTGTATTTAAATAATACAGTACTTGCCAATGCTTGCAAACTGCAGCATTATTTATATATTTTTTCTACCTTTGCCCGATAGTTTTTAGTCATCAAATTAATTGCGAAGTATCAACTCCAAAACGAAAGACAATGGATATAAAAAAAGAATTTCATAAATATGCAACAGGCCATCAGGGGATCAGCAGTTCATCGCTTAACAAATTTGTATCGTCGGCATATGGCAGTTACATATCGCCTACAATTATCGAAGAGCGTCAGTTAAATGTTGCTACTATGGACGTGTTTTCAAGGTTAATGATGGATCGTATTATTTTTCTGGGAGTACCTGTTGACGATTACGTGGCTAATATTATCCAGGCACAGTTGCTCTTTCTTGATTCAACCGACCCGGGAAAAGATATTCAGATATACATTAACTCGCCCGGTGGAGTTGTACATGCAGGGCTTGGAATATACGATACCATGCAGTTTATTACCTCCGATGTGGCAACAATTTGCACAGGTATGGCTGCTTCGATGAGTGCAGTGTTATTAGCCGCCGGAGCTCCTAAAAAACGTTCGGCATTAACGCATTCGCGTGTTATGATTCATCAGCCAATGGGCGGTGCTCAGGGGCAGGCCAGCGATATTGAAATTACTGCTCGCGAAATCATAAAACTTAAAAAAGAACTGTATCAAATCATTGCTAAACACTCAGGAAAACCAATTGCTGAGGTTGAAAAAGACTCTGACCGCGATTTTTGGATGAATGCCGAAGAAGCCAAAAATTATGGAATGATTGATCAGGTTTTGACTCGTAATACAAAATAAAGAATATTTTACATGGATAAATGCTCATTTTGCGGACGTAAAAAAAACGAGGTAGATTTGCTTATTGCCGGTATGGATGCTCATATATGTGACCGATGTATTGAGCAAGCATATTCAATTGTTGAAGAAGAATTTCGAAATAAAAAATCATCTTTCGATGTTGATGCAATTAAGCTTTTAAAACCCGTACAAATTAAAAATTTTCTCGATAAATATGTTATCGGGCAGGATCAGGCAAAACGAATTCTCTCAGTTGCTGTGTATAATCATTATAAACGTTTGGGACAAAAAGAAAGCGATGACGAGACCGAAATCGAAAAATCGAACATTATTCTTGTGGGGCCTACCGGTACCGGTAAAACTCTTTTAGCCCGAACAATTGCTCGCATGTTGCATGTGCCTTTTACTATTGTTGATGCAACTGTTTTAACCGAAGCCGGGTATGTGGGCGAAGATATCGAAAGTCTTTTAACCCGCTTACTCCAGTCGGCCGACTATAACGTTGAGGCTGCCGAAAAAGGAATTGTATTTATTGACGAAATTGATAAAATTGCCCGCAAAGGCGATAATCCTTCGATAACACGCGATGTTTCGGGCGAAGGGGTTCAGCAGGGCTTACTTAAATTGCTCGAAGGGGCAGTGGTTAATGTACCGCCTCAGGGTGGGCGTAAGCACCCCGAACAAAAAATGATTCCCGTTAATACAAAAAATATCTTGTTTATTTGTGGTGGTGCCTTCGACGGAATTGAACGGAAAATTGCACAGCGAATGAATACTAAAGTGGTTGGTTTTAACGCTGTTGAAAAAACTGCAACAATCGATCGCGATAACCTTATGCAGTATATTGCTCCAATGGATTTAAAATCCTTCGGATTAATTCCCGAAATTATTGGGCGTTTGCCGGTGCTTACTTATCTCGATCCGCTTGATAAAAGTGCTATGCGACGAATTTTAACCGAGCCAAAAAATGCAATTATTAAACAATACATCAAATTATTTGATATTGATGATATTGAACTCAAATTTGACGATAGTGCTCTTGATTATGTTGTAAACATTGCAGTTGAATATAAACTTGGCGCACGTGGATTGCGATCGATTTGCGAAACAATTATGGTTGATGCAATGTTTGAGTTGCCATCAAATGGGAATAAATCGTTTGTGGTTGACGAAGATTATGCTCGTAAAAAAATCGAAAGAATTGGAATGCGTCTGCTTAAAGCCGGATAATTTTTTTTTGATTTTTATTTTATAAGCCCTATGTTTTTAATGGCTTTATAGTGACTTTAAGCCCGGAAAAAAATAATGAAAGCATTAGTATTTGACCGAAAGGCTCTGCATTTTAAAACAAAATATCCTGATCCGGTTCCGGCTCCGGGCGAAGCTCTGATTAAAGTGATTATGGCCGGTATTTGTAATACCGATATTGAGATCACCAAGGGATATAAAAATTTTAGTGGCATACCAGGGCATGAGTTTGTTGGTAAAGTTGTCGCAGTTCGTTCTCAAAATCAATCTCTTTTACACAAGCGGGTAGTTGGCGAAATTAATTGCGCATGCAAACAGCATAGCTGCGATTATTGCCGGCAAAACCTCGAGAGGCATTGTCCTCACCGAAAAACATTAGGTATAGCAGGGCATGATGGAACTTTTGCCGAATATATCACGTTGCCCATTGAAAATTTACACGAAGTACCTGATTACATCCCGGATAAAATTGCAACACTAACCGAACCTTTAGCAGCTGCATTCGAAGTACTGGAGCAAGTAAGGTTCAATTCCGAAACCGAAGTATTGATTGTTGGTGACGGCAAACTCGGACTGCTCATTCATCATGCCGTAGCCACAAGCGGAGCTAAAATTACGCATGTAGGAAAGCATTCCGAAAAAATTGATTTAGTTCGACACAAAGCAGGGGAAACGATATTGCTTAATAAAATGCCGCATCAACAATACGATGTAGTGATTGAGGCAGCAGGCAATGCCCGGGCAATAAATTTTGCATTGCAGCATACAAAACCGCGCGGTGTTTTAGTGCTTAAAAGTACAGTGGCTCAGTTGCAAACAATTGATTTAAACTATGTGGTGGTGAACGAAATTACAATAATTGGATCTCGTTGCGGGTTGTTTAAACCGGCACTTGATTATTTGAAAACAGGAGTCGATTTAAGTCAACTAATTAGCCATGTTTTTCCGTTCGATCAAGCACTTAAAGCATTAAATTTTGCCGCTAAAAAAGGGAGTTTAAAAGTCTTGTTGCAGTTTTAATCAGAGCACAATTCTTTGTAAACTTCGGTTTAATCTACTTCAAAACCCAGCGCACCAGTTTTTGTATTTGTGCTGAAATCGATCACAATACTTTCATTTACATCGGTCTTGTTGTCGTAATCGATGGTTATATTAATTGTGGCTTTTCCTGAAGTGGCCTCCGAAGTAGCGTTTAAGCTTGCATAACTGCCACTTCTGAAACACTCGCTGTATTGCCAGTTGCCGTCGAGTAAGGTTTCTTCTTTGGTCAAATTGCCATTTTGATAATCTTTATCGGTATATTGAATATTTACAGGAATGCCATTAGTCCCTTCAACATGAACCGAATACCTTACCATAAAACATTGTAATCGGTCAATTACAGTGTACAAGCCAAGGTTTTGTTCTTGCGGAAATGTCCATGTCCATGCATCAACATAGTCTTCTTTATCGTTGAGCTCCGAATACCAAACAACCAAATACAAACTTACGGTACCGCTTTGAGCATCGGAGTTTAGCCAAACTCCTGTGTTTTGGCCATCATCAAAAATGCCGTTATACGACCATGAGCCAGCTTCGATACTTGTGGTTTTAACCTCGCCGTCGGGGGTATAGTAATTTAATGTTGCCGGTGTGTTATTGTTTGGCATGTAATCAACTTCGTAAGTTACCTCTACTTTATTCAAAAGGTTATCGATGTTGCACGATACGAAAATCAAGGAAACAAAAAGTATAGTTATATGTTTATTGAATATTTTCATCTGTTTTTATTTTAGCGTTACAGGCTACCTCGCTGATCGGAATTTTATTTCCGTAATCTTTTGGGTTCACTCTCACAACAAGTTTGCATGTTTTTATTTGTAGTGAGTATGTCTGTATTGTTGTTATGCTTGTTTTATGCAATGAATTTATGATTTTATACCGATACTTTCAAGCATATTGATCAAAACGGTAACTATAAACGATTAAAAAAATTTATTGTATCAATAGTTATAATATTTGAGCAGAATAAACGATATTTGATTTTTAAAAATAAAATCGCATGCGAATACATATAAAAAATGCTGAGCTGAATGGCACCAAAACCGATATTCTTATTGATGGGAACATAATTTTGAAAATAGCTCCTGCAATTGAAACTCATGCCGAAAAAGTTATTGATGCTGAGAGTAAAGCCATTGTTCCGGGTATGGTTAACGGCCATACACATGCTGCAATGACTCTTATGCGCGGGTATGCCGACGATATGCCATTGATGCCCTGGTTGCAGGAAAAAATATGGCCACTTGAAAAAAATCTTACTGAAGAAGATGTTTACTGGGGAGCCAAGCTTGCATGTGTCGAAATGATTAAAACCGGGACAACAACGATGGTTGATATGTATCATTTTTTGAATGGTACTGCCCGTGCAGTTGACGAAATGGGAATGCGAGGCATGCTTACTTTTGCCGGGTTCGATTTTAACGACAACGAAAAGGCCCGTGTGTACAAAAAACAAGTACATCAGTATCATAAATCGATAAACAATTTTTCCGAAAGGGTAAAATTTGCCATGGGACCTCATGCAATTTATTCGGTTTCGGAAAATTTACTGCGTTGGATAAGAGACTATGCAAGTCAAAACCATTTGCGTATACATACTCACTTATCCGAAACTGTTACCGAAGTAAACAATTCGCTTAATAGTTTTGGCAAGCGTCCTGTTCATTATTTGCATTCAATGGGTTTTTTGGGCAGCGATGTGAGTCTTGCACATGCTCTTTATCTTGATGACGATGAAATAAAAATTTTGGCTGATTATGGCTGTCAGGTGATTCATAATCCGGCATCGAATTTAAAATTGGCTTCGGGTAACCACTTTAAATTTAAAGAATATAAAGCGGCCGGTGTAACTGTTGCGCTTGGTACCGACGGAACCAGTTCGGGGAACAACCTCGACATGTACGAAACTATGAAACTTGCATCGCTAACGGGTAAGGCGGCCTATGGTGACCCTACAATATGGAATGCAAACGACACGTTTTTGGCTGCAACACAAACGGCTTACAAACTGACCGGATTTAAAACCGGAAAGATTGAAGAAGGATATTTGGCTGATATTTGTTTGATTGATTTAAGCCTTCCCGAGCTGACTCCTAATTTTAATCTAATATCAAATTTGGTGTACTCGGCCAATGGCAACTGTGTTGACACAGTAATATGCGATGGAAAAATATTGATGGAAAACCGGCATATACCCGGAGAAGAGGAGATTATTGCAAAAGCATCTCAGGTTGCTTATAGTTTAACAAAGAGATAAAAAAAGGTTGACTTAAAGTCAACCTTTTGTTTTATCATTATTTGTTTAAATATTTGTTTACAGTGTCGAGCAAATCTTTCGACCGGATTGGTTTTGCCAGATAGTCGTCGCACCCGGCTTCAATGGCTTTAGCACGGTCGTCGGACATTGCAAAGGCTGTTTGTGCAATAATGGGCAAATCAGGATATATCTTTTTAATTGCTCTGGTTGTGTCATAACCGTTCATTTCGGGCATTTGCAAATCCATAAGTATAAGTGCCATTTCGGGGTGGACTTTAGCAAAATCAACAGCTTCGACGCCATTTTTTACCCATTCTACAGTTACGTCAATCTTACTTAAAACTGCATTTAAATATAAGTAGTTCGATTCAACATCTTCAACAATCAGTATTAAGGGTTTTCCTGTGTCACTCATATTATTCAGTTTTTTAATTATATGCTAAAAATAACGATTCATTTCAATATTATCAACTTTATTTACGATAAGAAAAAAAATATTTTCATTTCGTATAATTAGAGGTTCATCTCAATCGAAAAAGTAGATCCTTTTCCGGGTGATGATTCAACATGAATTCGTCCTTTCATCAGCTTTATTAGTCCCTTTGATATTGTAAGGCCAATTCCGGTTCCACCATAAAGCCTGTTTTTGTCGTTGTTTACTTTTGCAAAACGTTCAAATATTGCTTTTTGTTTATTTTTTGGAATACCGATACCGGTATCGCGAATATAAATTTTTATAGAACTGTCGTTGGTTTTATATCCTATTTCAATTTCACCTTCGTCGGTAAATTTCACTGCATTCGATACCATGTGGTTTAATACCTGGTTTAAACGGTGTCGGTCGGCATGGATGCGCACCTCGGGGTTTTCGGGTAGTGTTCGAATAAGTTTTATGTTGGTTTTCTCCGAAATAACAAGCAGTTTTTGGGCTTCGTTGCATACTGAGTCAAACAGCGACTTAAAATTAAATTCGCTGATACTAACAGTCATTTGGTCGGTTTCGAGTTTCGAGAAATCAACAATCGAATCAATGAGAGTCATTAAAGCATTTCCGTTGCTCTGAATTACGTCGATAAATGAGTTTCGGTCTTCGGAGCTCAAATCGTCTTCGCGCAGCATGTTTGTAAATCCAATAATTGCATTCATTGGCGTGCGAATTTCGTGGCTCATATTTGCTAAAAACAGCGATTTAAGCTGATCGGCCTCAACCGCTTTATCTTTTGCTTTAATCAGTTCTTCGCGTGCTTTTGCAACTTGGGTAATGTCGTCAACAATTCCTTCAATCGATATTTCTTTAAATCCTTCTTCGAGCAAGGCAAGCGTTAAGTTTGCAATAAACGATTCACCGTTTTTGCGTTTCATCATGATTTCGGTGTTTACCTCCCGGGTTTCGAGTACGGTATCGAGTATTAGCCCTCCAAGTTCTCTTTCGGCCAGCAAATCGTATTTTGTGATATTCGATAAATCATCGTTATCGTTGTAGCCAAACATTTTCTTAAAACGCACATTGCATTCAACAATTTTCATGTTTTTATCGAGCCTGAAAATTGCTAGCGGGGCATTTTCAAACAGGGCTTTAAACTTGGCCTGACTTTCGAGCATGGTATCCTGAGCATTTTTAAATGCTGTAATGTCGCGGGTTATTCCAATGGTACCAATGCATTTTCCATTTTCGTCAATCCATGGGATTTTTGTATCCGATAAGTAGAGTGTTTTTCCTTCGTGTTTATGAACATTGAGTTTATTGATAACCGGATTTTTTGTTCTGATGATTTCCTGTTCAATGTTGTATGCTTCCTGAGCATGTTCAAAAAAATCAAAATCCGATTTGCCAATTACATCATCGGGGTTTGTAAAACCCAGCAGCGAAGCTTGTGCTTTGTTTACGCGTACAAATTTACTCTCTAGATCCTTAAAGTAAATTGTATCAGGGATGTTGTCGATAAGTGATGACATCATTCGTTTTTCGCGTACTAAATGCCGTTGTCGTTTAGTGCGAAATATAAAAGCAACGGCTGCAAATATTATTACAAGCAAAATACAAAAAACAATAAAAGCAGTTTTATCAACCAGTATTTGGTTGCTCCCGTTATTAACCTGTATATATCCTACTAAAGTGCTAATGTTTGATGTTATAAACTGTATTTCGTTCATTTTTATACAAAATTTTTATCTCCGTCTGGAATACATTCAGTCGGAGAACCATTGTATTATAGGTTATATATGTGTTCCCAATTCAAATAATGCACATAGCTTTATGTTGCAATGTATTCATTTTTTATTAAAAAAAATGTTCACAAGTATAATTATTTATGCCCGCTTTAGAGAATGATCTTCTATAAAATTGTTCAATGCTATTCATTTTTTATCGTTGTTTTAAATTGTTCTTGTCTTTGTATGCTTCACAATCAGATTGTTTAATAAAAGGTATAAAGTAATTTTTTATAGGCAGTATATTTTTTTGGTAAGACCAGGTTTCTTTTTGTATGTATATATGATGTATATAACTTGTTTATAAACTGATTGATAGAATTGTTTAATCCAATTGTGTTTTTTGATTTTATTCGCGTTTTTTGCTTTTATGGTTTTGTTAAAAAATGTTAAATCACAAAATTGTTCTCAGCATGTTTTTATCATCTTTTTTGACTTGAGCTTTATTTTTCTTTGTGATGAGTATAAAAACTTTAATTAAATGATTTAAAAAAACAATTGCTATGAAGAACGTTTTGGGATTAATCGTATTTTCTTTATTCAGTTTATTGTGGGGCATAAATGTAATGGCCAACAATGTTGTAAAAACTGCTGATAATTATCGGATTGTATGTTCCGACACACCGGTTATGCATAACGAAATGCCTCAAAGCTGGCTTATTGAATATGCTGCCAATACAAAATTTATTGAAATAACAAAGCACAGCACAAAAAGGGGCGAAGAATACATTGTTCGTCACGAATTTTTTGAAATTCGTTATCTAAATACCTCACGAGGTTTTGGTGTACGTAAGGTTAAGCGAAGCCAGCAACATGTCGATCCTGTGATTGTAAATGCAGTGATAAATCAAGCGCAAATGGAGCAGCAGTATCTCCTGTGGAATGAAAAACTGTCTGAGGTTAAAGTGCTCGATTATATTGCATCGTTTGTGCCGTTTTTATTAAACGAACAGTATACACATTTGCTGAACTAATATTTTTTTTTGATAGCGTAATTAAGTCATGAGTAAGTATCCTGCCTGTTGATTACACGGGCAGGATTTTTTATTTAAGGCCCGATATTTTTTTAATTTCGTTTAGTTTATTGAGTGCTTCAACCGGAGTAAGATTATTAATATCGAGCAACATAATTTCGTCGCGAATTTGTTTTAGGACAGGATCGTCGAGCTGAAAGAAACTCAGTTGCATGCCTTCGCGTTCGGTGCTAATGCTGTCGAGTGGTTTTGCAAGCGAATCTTTGCGGTGGGTATCTTCGAGTTGTTTTAAAATTTCTTCCGACCGTTTCACAAGGCTTTTAGGCATACCTGCCATGCGAGCCACGTGTATACCAAAACTGTGGTTGCTGCCACCGCGAACAAGTTTACGCAGAAATATCACTTTGTTATCGATTTCTTTTACGGTAACATTGTAATTTTTTACTCTTTCGAAACTGTTTTCCATCTCATTCAGTTCGTGGTAGTGAGTTGCAAACAGTGTTTTTGCTTTTGATTTTGGGTGTTCGTGAATATATTCGACAATCGACCATGCAATAGAAATCCCGTCGTAAGTACTTGTGCCGCGGCCAAGTTCGTCGAGTAAAATAAGGCTGCGGTTTGAGAGGTTATTTAAAATACTGGCAGCTTCGTTCATCTCAACCATAAAAGTCGATTCGCCAAGCGAAATATTATCCGAAGCACCTACCCGTGTAAATATTTTATCAACATAACCAATTTTTGCACTTTGAGCCGGCACAAAACATCCGGTTTGTGCCATAAGAACAATTAAGGCTGTTTGTCGTAACAGGGCCGATTTTCCCGACATGTTGGGGCCGGTAATAATGATTACTTGTTGTTCATTGTTGTCGAGATAAACATTGTTCGAAATATAATTTTCGCCAATGGGCATTTCTTGTTCAATAACAGGATGCCGCCCCTCTTTAATGTCAATAATTTGCGTGTCGTTTACTTCAGGCCTATGGTAGTTGTTTTGTGTTGATATGTTTGCAAACGATAACAAGCAATCGATTTGCGAAAGGATGTTTGCATTGAGTTGTATTGCCTGAATGTATTCGCTTAAGGCATTAACAAGCTCTTCGAAAAGGCGGGTTTCAATAATCAGTATCTTTTCTTCGGCGCCCAGTATTTTCGATTCGTATTCTTTTAATTCTTCGGTAATATATCGTTCGGCGCTTACCAGGGTTTGTTTTCTAATCCATTGTGGAGGTACTTTGTCTTTGTGGGTATTCCGAACTTCGATATAGTAACCAAACACGTTATTAAAACCAAATTTTAGTGATGTAATGCCGGTTTGTTCAATTTCGCGTTGTTGCATTTTTAGCAGGTAATCTTTCCCGCTGGTTTTTATGTCTCGTAGTTCGTCGAGTTCAGGATTTACACCCGGAGCAATAGTGTTTCCGCGGTTTACTTGTGCCGGAGGGTCGGGATATATTTCGTTTTCGATACGGTCGGCAATCAGTTTGCATGAATTTAATTGCTCGGCAAATTTTTCGAGTGTCGAATTTTTCGATTTTTTGCACAACTCTTTAATTGGCACAATAGCTTGCAGGGCAATTTTTAGCTGTATTATTTCGCGTGGGTTAATGCGTTGTACGGCAACTTTAGAAATTATGCGTTCGAGGTCGCCAATTTGACGAATATGCTCTTCAATTTTTTCTTTTATTTCGTCGTTTTTGCATAAAAACTCAACAGCATCGAGCCGGTCGTTTATTGCTTTTACATTTTTCAGGGGGAACGATATCCAGCGTCGGAGCATACGTGCCCCCATTGGTGTAAGTGTATGATCAATTACTTTTACCAGGGTTTTGGCTCCTTCGTTTAGCGGTTGAATTAATTCGAGGTTTCGAACAGTAAAGCGGTCGAGCCAAACAAAGCGGTCTTCTTCAATACGGGCAAGATTCGAAATGTGTTTTATGTGGTGGTGCTGGGTAATATCGAGGTAATGTAAAATGGCACCGGCTGCAATAATTCCGTATTCGAGATTTTGCACACCAAAACCTTTAAGGGTTTTTACTTCGAAATGCCTAAGAAGCCTGTCGGTTGCAGCATCGGTGGTATATACCCAATCGTCGAGTGTGAAGGTGTAAAATTTGGGGCCAAAATGTTCGTTAAAAAAATTTTCTTTACCGCGTTGAAACAATACTTCTTTTGGTTGAAACGAGTTAAGCAGTTTATCGATGTATTCAAAAGTTCCTTCGGCAGTAAGAAATTCGCCTGTCGATATATCGAGAAAAGCCACTGCTGCCATTTTTTTATCAAAATGTACCGAAGCAAGAAAATTGTTTTCGCGGTGATTCAGAATATTATCGTTTATTGATACACCCGGAGTTACCAGTTCGGTAATGCCTCGTTTTACAATTTTTTTGGTCATTTTGGGATCTTCGAGCTGCTCACATATTGCAACTCGTTGTCCGGCACGTACAAGTTTTGGCAAATATGTATCGAGGGCATGATACGGAAACCCTGCAAGCTCAACATAGCTTGCTGCTCCGTTAGCTCTGCGGGTAAGGGTTATGCCAAGTATTTCGGCAGTTTTGATTGCATCTTCGCCAAAAGTTTCGTAAAAATCGCCTACACGAAACAACAGTACAGCATCGGGATGCTTTTCTTTTATTGCATAATATTGCTTCATTAAAGGCGTTTCGACATACTTTTTACTTGCTGCCATATACTTATTTCTCTTTATATATTTACAATTTTATGTGCCAAAATATACTGTTTAACCACGAGGCAAACAAAGATAATGTTTTAAAATTTTTTGTTTGAGTTGTACGGTTTTTTTCAGAAAGGTTTTTCTGTTATTAATAAAACAGATAACAATATTGAAGAAATTTGAATTTAAACGATGTGTAATTTTGTAATTGCCTCTACCCCGCTCGTTCTAATTTGTTGAGTATGTTTCGCGAAAATCGTTTCGTAAAACTCTGAATTCGGTGCGTCGGTTTATTGCACGGCAAATGTCTTGTTGCTCTTCCATCTCAAGGTTGTTGATAAACTCTTCGGAGAGTTCGTCGCCACTTTTCAGAAAATCGTATTGTTGGGCAATTTTGCGGGTAACTTTTTTAGGCCATGTTTTACCGTATCCTTTTGCTACCAGCCTTTGTGGGTTTATACCTTGTTCAATAAGGTATTTTACTACACTTTCGGCACGGCGTTGCGACAAATCGAAGTTAAATTGAATTGAACCAATGTGGTCGGTATGCGACATTATTTCGATAACCACAGCAGGGTTCATTTGCAGCAAATCAACAAGGCTATCGAGTGCATGCACCGACTCAGGCAATAATTCGTGTTTTCCGAATTCGTAGTTAATATTGTCAATGCGCACCGGTACATCGGTTGGTGCCAGGCTGAGTTTGACTTCGAAGTTTTTGCTGTCGGTTAAATTTTTAGTTGAAATTATTTGTTTCGAGTTCAGGTAACCATCTTTAAAAGCGGCAAAAATAAACTCGTGTTCGGGAGCCATCTGAAAATTAAATTTTCCATCGTTTGTTAATATTTTCAGCATAGTTCCATCGGTGCCAATAATTCGCAGATAGGCATTTTTAACTCTGTTGTCGGTTTCGGTATCAACAATTTCGCCTTCGGTTTTGTAAATTTTCGGAGGGAGCATAAACGAGTAAAGGTCGTCGCCAAGTGAACCTTTACGGTTTGATGTAAACATTCCCTGATCGCGTTTTGGGATAAAGGTAATTCCAAAGTCGTCGCCACTTGAGTTAATTGGTGCCCGCATGTTTGTAACTTCCCATGTTTGGCTTTTTGTGTCGTAAACAGCTTTGAATATATCAAGTCCGCCCATACCAATATGGTAGTCTGACGAAAAATAGAGATCACCGTTATCGCGAATAAACGGAAATACTTCATCGCCCGGAGTGTTAATTTCAGGTCCAAGGTTAATTGGGTTTCCCCAGCCTTCGCTAACCTTTTCAACTTTCCATATATCAAGGCCTCCATAACCACCTTCCATATCCGACACAAAATACAACGAAAGCCCATCGTTCGAAATTGAAGGGTGAGCAGCAACAAGGCTGTCGGCAACCAGGTTTAAATTTTCGGCATCCGACCACGAGTCGCGGCTTTTTGTTGCAGTATAAATCGCAGCTCCGTTAGCACTTGTTTTATCAAAAGCACAGCGGGTAAAATACATTTTTGTGCCATCGGAGCTAAACGATGCAGCCCCTTCTTCGGCCGGAGTGTTAATGAGCAACTCTTCTTCAATAGGAGTAGCTTTATCCCACCGTTGGCGTTGTACATCAAAGTTCGATATAAATAAATCGGTATTTCGTTTACCGGTAATAGCGTTTTTTTTACGTCCCTGCGCTCCGTCACGTGTCGATGTAAAAACAACGGTGTTGTCGAGCCCGCTAACAAACCATGGCGAGAAATCAGCATCGCGCGTATTTAAAAACCGTTCGTGAGTTACTTCGTAGCGTGTGGGATTATCAATCCACTGCGGAGTAATTTTGCACGAATATATTCCGTTAAGAGCCTCTTGATTTTCGGGATCAATGTCAAGGTATTTTTGATATTGCTCAATTGCTTCGTCGTATTTTTCGTTATTTCGCAGGGCATGTGCAAGTAACAGTGTGAGGGAGCTGTCGGGAAAACTTTTGCGTGTAAGCAGTCGCAATCGAATTTCGGCTCTCCGGTAATCGTCAATTTTCCAATACGAATGAGCCATATAGTAGTCAAATTCGGTACGTTTATCAATGTCTTTTTCTTTACGGTAGGCTTTCATAAATTTGTTTATAGCACTATCGTATTCGCCAATTTCGTATGCTTTTTTTGCTTGCCGGGCAAAACGTGCCGACGAGCATCCTGTAAAAAGCATCACAACAATGATAATATATACTAAATTTAATTTGCTGTTTACCTGCATTCTTTAATATTTAAAAACCGGGGGCAAAAGTAAAGAATTTTAATGGATATAGACGAAAATTTGCGCCCCAATGCCTATAACGAAGAAATCTGTATTTAGGTATATTTTTATTAATCAATTTCTTTAAAAACCCGTTGAAGCAAATCGGTTACACGTGCATTGGTATTTTTTCGTATGTCTTTTTCTTCGTTAGCTACTTTAATAAACAGCCCGTTAAGAGCCTGGGTTGTTACGTACTCGTCGAGTTCAACATCTACTGTTTTAAAACCTGCAGCTTGTCCTAAAAACGAGCCGGCAAATTTGTTCCATTTACCGGTAAGTTCACTCCAGCTGTCTTGTGCCGAAATATTTCCAACAATGGGTTTGTTCAACGATTTTTGCATAATGGGTTGATAAAGCGCAGTAAGCTCATTGCTAGTATTGTTTTTTAAATATTGGGTTGCAGCATCGTCTTGTCCTTTGAGTATTGTCCATGCATCGGCAATTGTCATTTGCGTAATTGCTTGTTTAAAAACAGGAGCAGCCTGGCTTGCAGCATCTTCGGCCGAACGGTTTATTTGCAGTACTACATCCTCAATCAGTTTGTCGAGTCCGGGTATTTTTTTTGCATTTTCAACCACTTCGCTAACTTGAGGTGGAAGCTCAATTTTTACAATTTTGTCGAGATAATATCCGTTGGTTATGTTGAGTTTTGATACAGCTGTGTCGGCTCCAACTTTTAATGCTTCTTTTAAACCCATTGCTACCTCGTGGCTTGTAAGTGGTTTGTCGGTTTCCATAATTGTTTTGCCGGCCTGCATGAGTACGTCGCACGAAATACATGCTGTTAGGGCAAAAATTATCGCTATAATTTTGATGTGCTTTTTCATATTCGAGTTTTTTTAATTAGTAAAATCACGTGTTTTATTGTTTATAGTATCTGTTGTTTTTTTTCAATATTGTTTTACAATTGAAATGTAAAAATGTGTTAATACTTGTGAAATCATTGTATAAAAATGATGAATATTTTTTGTTTGACATATTTTTACTGCTAAAAAAAGTATTTTTGATGTAATTATTTACTTCGGTATTATACATATAGGATATCCATAATTGATAAAAAATCTATACGAATGAACAAATTAATATTCTTTATCGCTGTATTATTCGCTTCGTTTCTCATAAAAGCAGGATACTCACAGGCCGATTTATCAAAAAATGTTCCAATTGAGCCGGGCATACGTCAGGGAGTACTCGATAACGGGTTAACATACTATATTAAGCATAACGAAGAGCCTGATGACAGAGCCAGTTTCTATATTATTCAAAATGTAGGTGCTTTGCTCGAAGAAGATAATCAAAACGGGCTTGCTCATTTTTTAGAGCACATGGCTTTTAACGGAACCGGAAATTTTGAAGGAAAAGGTGTTTTAAATTCGCTCGAAAAGCATGGTGTGGCTTTTGGCCGGAATATCAATGCATATACTGCTTTTAACGAAACGGTATACAACTTAAGCGATGTGCCTGTTTCTCCCCGGGGATTAGTCGACACGTGCCTTTTAATATTGCACGATTGGGCCGATAATCTGCTTTTAACCGAAGAGGAAATTGATCTTGAGCGGGGAGTTATTACCGAAGAGTGGCGGACTCGCCGTAATGCCAGTTTCAGATTGCGCGGGCAATGGTTCCCGGTTGTTTTTAAAGGATCGATGTGGGCAGTACGCGATATTATTGGCGACACCACAGTTATTAAATATCACGAACCAAAAACTATACGCGACTTTTATCACGATTGGTACCGAACCGATTTGCAGGCTATTGCTATTGTAGGTGATGTTGATGTTGATGAAATTGAACAAAAGGTAATTGATTTATTTTCTGAAATTGAAGCAGTTGATGATGCAAAAGAAAGGCCGCATTTTAAAATTCCTCATCACGACGAAACTTATTATGTACTGGCCACCGACGATGAAGCAACTCAGTCGCAAATAAACATTTATATACCTCACGAAAACAAGGATGGACAAGAAAAAACACTGGCCGATCTGCGTCAGTCGTTTATTGAGCAATTGTACAATCAAATTTCGGGGCAGCGTATCGAAGAACTTTTACAAAAAGGTACACCTCCGTTTATTATGGGATCGACCAATTACGGAAGTTTTGTGCGTGGTTACAATGCATATTATATTGGAGTGTACGCCAATCCGAACAATGAGGCCGAAGCTTTGCGTGCAATAATGACCGAAACCGAACGATTAAAACGTTATGGTGTTAGCGAGTCGGAGCTTGAGCGAGCCAAAACAAATTTGCTTACCAGCCTCGAAAACAGGTATAACGAACGCGAAAAAATAAAAAATGATGCTTTTGCCCGACAATATGCCGAGCATTATTTAACAAAAACACCTGTGCCCGGTATCGAATTTACATATCAGTTTGCTCAGGAAATTTTACCAACAATTACTGCCGACGAAATACTGGCTAATGTGCAAAAATGGATTTCAGACACAAATCGCAGCATTGTGATTTCGGGGCCGGGTGATGCACAACACTTGTCGGAAAGCGAAGCTAAGGCAATTATCAGCCAGGTCGAAAAAATGGATATTGAACCTTATGTTGATTTAGCTTCGGGTACGAGTTTAATTGAGGATGAACTGAAAGGTGCAAAAATAAAAAGTACAAAAAAACTCGACGATTTTGGCGCAGTAGAATGGACTCTTGCAAATAATGTTAAGGTAGTTTACCGCAAAGCCGATTACGAAAAGGATAATGTTGCTTTGAAAGCATACAGCCCCGGGGGAAGTTCTGTTTTTGACGATCAATATGTAGCTTCGGCCGATATGCTTCAGTCGTTTGTAAGTACATACGGAGTTGCCGATTTTGATGCCATTGCATTACAAAAAATGCTAACCGGTAAAAAAGTTTCAATTACTCCTGTTTTATCATCATTATCCGAAGGGTTTAACGGATCATCAACCCCTCGTGATTTTGAAACCCTGATGCAATTAACCTATTTGTTTTTTGAGAATCCCCGCTTCGACAATGAAGCACACAATGCTTTGCTCTCGAGGTATGCATCGTTGGTTGCCAATATGGAAAAAGATCCGCAGAAAATAATGCAGGATTCACTTACTTATATTACATACGATTATCATCCAAGAGTAAAAACATTAAGTACTGAATTTTTGAATGAAATTAACTTTGATTACATACAAAAAATTTATGCCGACAGATTTTTTGATGCTTCTGACTTTACGTTTTTTATAGTTGGAAATATTGAAGAAAAAACTGCAAAAAAAATGGCCGAGAAGTATCTGGGCTCATTAAGCACGGCAGGGCGCACCGAGACTTGGGTCGATCGGGGAATACGTACTCCAACCGGCGAAACAGTAAAGCAAATTCCGGTAAACTTTACTACTCCAAAATCAAATGTTAATGTTCGGTATGTTAGCGAGATTGAATATACACCCGAGAATATTATCAAGCTTAAAGTGCTTGAAGGGATACTGCGCTTGCGATACACCGAGACTATTCGTGAAGATGAAGGAGGAACATACGGAGTGTCAGTGCGCAGTTCTATTTCGCCGTATCCGGTACCCGAAGCCGAAATGCTAATGATGTTTGATTGTGAACCCGGGCGCGAAAAGCATTTAAAATCGATTTTGTATCGCGAAATTGATTTGATTGCCGACGAAGGGCCAAGTGCCACCGATTTTGATAAAACCATTAAGAATATGATTAAAGATCGCGAACAGTCGCGTGAGCATAATGCTTTTTGGCTCAATTCGTTGTATAATTATTATTCAACCGGGGTAAATTTAGCTGCCGAAGAAAATTATGAGCAAGTTATCAGCAATCTGACCATAGATGATGTGATGAATTTTGCATTTGAATTTTTTGCAAATGCCGATTTAGTTGATGTGGTATTTGTTCCGCAGACGAAATAATTGAATTGTTAAACGCAAAATAAACAATGGCCGGTACGTTATGTTCCGGCCATTGTAATATTGCAAAAGTTTTTTTAAATGCTAAAGTTTCGATTGAATGTAGTTTGTAATGTTTTTCTCAATGCGTGTAGCTACATCTTCGTTATCGGCTTTAATAAATTTATCGCCGGTAATATTTTCAAACAGTTCAATATATCGTTCGCTAACGCTGTGAATAAAATCTTCGGTCATTTCGGGTACTTTCTGTCCTTCTTGTCCTTGAAAATTGTTTTCGATTAGCCACTGGCGTACAAATTCTTTCGAAAGTTGTTTTTGTTTTTCGCCTTTAGCTTGTCTTTCTTCGTATCCGTTTGCATAAAAATAACGAGACGAATCGGGAGTATGAATTTCGTCAATCAAATATATCTTTCCGTCTTTTTTACCAAATTCATATTTAGTATCGACTAAAATCAAGCCTTTATCGGCAGCCATTTCGGAACCGCGTTTAAAGAGTTGCATTGTGTATTTTTCCAAAAGCTCGTAGTCTTCTTTCGACACCAGCCCCTGAGCCAGGATTTCTTCTTTCGAAATATCTTCGTCGTGGCCCACATCGGCTTTGGTTGTTGGAGTAATTAATGGGTTTTCGAATTTTTGATTTTCGATCATTCCGTCGGGCATAGTGTTTCCGCAGAGTATGCGTTTTCCGTCGCGATATTCGCGCCAGGCATGTCCGGTTAAATATCCGCGAATAACCATTTCGACTTTAAAGGGTTCGCACTTATAGCCTACCGTAACCATGGGGTCGGGGGTAGCAATTTTCCAGTTGGGAACGATGTCGGCAGTGGCATCGAGAAATTTGGCTGCAATTTGATTCAGCACTTGCCCTTTGTATGGAATACCTTTGGGCAACACTACATCGAAAGCCGAAATTCGGTCAGAAACAATCATTACCAAATACTCGTTGTTAATGTCGTAAACCTCGCGAACTTTACCGTGATATACACTTTTTTGTCCGGGAAACTGATAATCGGTTTTTACAATTGCGTTGCTCATATTGTTGCTGTTTATTGTGAAATGCAAATATAATTAACTTTTGTCTGGGGTTTTACTCTTGTTTGTGTTGAGGGTGTTTTTTTTCTCGTAAAATTGATCGTATGCCTGTACAATTTGTTTCACAAGCTGGTGCCGAACAATGTCGTTTTGGTTAAGTTCAACAACAGCTATATCGTCAATGTTTCGTAGAATTCGCATGGCTTGCACAAGTCCCGAGTCGGTATGTCGGGGCAGGTCAATTTGGGTCATATCGCCGGTTACTATTATTTTTGTGTTAAGCCCCATACGTGTTAAAAACATTTTTAGCTGGTTAATGGTCGTATTTTGTGCTTCGTCGAGTACAACATAGGCATTGCTCAAAGTACGTCCGCGCATAAAAGCAAGCGGAGCAATTTCAATCACTTTATCTTTAATAAAATCTTCGAGTTTTCGGGGAGGGATCATATCACCCAGAGCATCGTATAAAGGTTGCAGATACGGGTCAATTTTTTCTTTCAGATCGCCGGGCAGAAACCCCAGTCGTTCGCCGGCTTCGACTGCCGGGCGGCTTAAGATAATTTTCCGGATTTCTTTATTTTTCAAAGCACGAACTGCCATGGCAATTGCAGTATATGTTTTTCCTGTTCCGGCAGGGCCTATGGCAAATATCAAATCTTTGTCCATACAAGCATCAACCAGTTTTCGTTGGTTTGGAGTACGGGCTTTAATTGGTTTTCCGTTGTTGCCATATACCAATATATCGTCGGGTGTATTTAACTGACCCACTTCGGCTTCATTGTTAAGTATCATTGCTATGGTTTCGTTGCTCAGGCTATGAAACTCGTGGTATTGTGCAATGAGGGCATTCAGGTTCGATTCAAAAGCAGTAATTTCCGATTCATCGCCCATTGCTTTAATGGTATTGCCGCGGGCAACTATTTTTAATTTTGGGAAGTACGAACGTATTTTATCGATTTTACTGTTTTTTACTCCGTAAAATTCAATTGGGTCAATCCCTTCAAGATGAAATGATTTTTCGAACATGTACCGGTTTTATTGATTTGTTTTTCAAAAGTACTAAATCCGTTTATTACTTTTTGTAAAAAAACGTCGGGAGTGTAAACAAACCCGACGTTTTTATTCGATTATTTTTCGTTGTCGATATACTCGGTTTGTTGCCGAACCGAATCTTCGTGAATAATTTGAAACAGAATTTTGATAAACGTTTCATCCAGTTTCAATTTTTTAGCAGTTTCGGTACGTGAGTTCATCATTTTCGACCATCGGTCAATTTGCAGCGCCATAACGTTGTTGTGTTTTTTGTAGTCGGCAATTTGATCAACAATTTCGCTTCGTGCCGAGAGCAATTCCATAAGTTCGGTATCGAGAATATCGATTCGGCTACGCAATTGTTCGAGTTTATTCCCAAACTCGTTGTCATCCATTTTTTGTTTTCTGATAACGAGTTTATCAACCAGTTTAAATAAATCGGCAGGAGTAAACTGCTGATCGGCATCGCTCAGAGCGCAGCTTGGGTCAATGTGCGATTCGATCATAAGCCCGTCGAAACCCATATCGAATGCTTTTTGAGAAATTTCGCCAACATACTCGCGTTTACCTGCAATATGGCTGGGGTCGCAAATTATTGGTAGGTTTGGCATGCTCCGGCGCAACTCAATATATGTTTTCCATCCCGGGTAGTTGCGGTATTTTGTTTCCTGAAAAGGTGAAAATCCGCGGTGAATAGCAACCAGTTTTTTCAGTCCCACAGCACTTAAGCGCTCAAGAGCACCCATCCACAGCGAGAGGTCGGGGTTCATCGGGTTTTTTACCATAACAACCTTGTCTGAGCCTTTAATAACATCAGCAATTTCCTGAACCACAAAGGGGCTTGTGGTCGATCGTGCGCCAATCCACAGCACGTCAATATCGGCTTTAAGGCATTCTTCGGCATGTTGAGCGTTTGCAACTTCGGTACCGACCATTAAGCCGGTTTCGGCTTTAATTTTTTTGAGCCATTCGAGGCCTATCGAACCAATTCCTTCGAAACATCCGGGGCGTGTGCGTGGTTTCCATACTCCACCGCGTATTACATGTACGCGTTTATCTTTAGCCAGCTCGCGGGCTGTGTTTAATGCCTGTTCTTCGGTTTCGAGGCTACAAGGCCCTGCAATAAGAAGCGGGTATTGCGTTTCGGGCATCCAGCTGCTTAAAGGTTTAATGTCTAATTTAAGTGTCATTTTATATACATTTTAATAATTATCACTGAGGTTTATCGAGTGTACAGTTTTGTTGTTGTTGATTTTTTTCTCACCAAATTGTGATTTTCGCCGTTGAGAATTTCGCGTATTTTATTTGCATTTTGCATTAATTGGTACATTTTGTCCTCATTTTCGGCAAGTATACTTTGTTTAAATTCTTCGAGGTGTTTAATGTATACATCGAGCGATTCGGTTACATACTTTTGATTTTGTTTAAAAATAGGCCCCCACATGTTGGGAGAGCTTTTTGCAAGGCGTGCAGTTGAGTTAAATCCACCACTTGCAAGGTCAAAAATTATTTTTCGGTCGCTTTGGTCAAGTACCGCATTGGCCAGAGCAAACGCGGTAATGTGTGGTAAGTGCGATACATGAGCCGTTGTGTGGTCTTGCTCGTCGGCACTCATATAGGCAATATCCATTCCTATTGAATGGTACATTTTTTCGATGAGTGCTACATGCTGTGGCCGGCTTTTTTGCTGATCGCAAATTATGCATATTTTTTTGTCGAATAAACCTTCGATAGCAGCATCGGGGCCCGAGTTTTCGGTACCCGACATGGGGTGGCTTGCTACATAGTTGCCTCGTCGGGGGTGGTTTTCAACAGTACTGCAAATGTTGTATTTGGTCGATCCTACATCGCTAACGCTTGTGTTGTTTTCGATATTGTCGAGTATTGCAGGTAAAATTTCAGCAATAATGTTTACCGGTGTTGCAACAAGTACTATGTCGGCCTGGCGTACTCCGTTTATGAGTGATTCTGACCTATCGGCCAATCCAAGTTCGAGTGCCCGCTTAAGGTGTTCGGTATTGTTATCGACACCAATAATTTCGGTGGCAAATTCCGATTTACGTAAATCGCGTGCAAGCGATCCGCCAATTAATCCTAATCCTATTATTGTAATTTTCATTGTTGTGCTTGTTTCTTATTTATTCCGATGGTATCGTTATATAAAAAAATAGGGCTCCGTTTTCGGAACCCTATAATCTGTATTATTTTTAATATGAACACATACATTATACGATTCCGATATGTTTACCGAAATAATAATAAAAATAAAAATATGTGTTGATAAATGTTTTCATATTGATAATGTGTGCTTTGTTGGGTACAAATATAATTTATTATTGAGTGTTCGCAAGTTTTCAAATTAAAAAATGAATTGCAAAGTATAAAATATTTAACACACAATGATTTTTTTGCGCGATATTGAAAGAACTTCTTTTAACTGAAAAAATGGCATAAATAGTTGATATAAAGTGCCATAAGTGCAGTTGTTTCTTGCTCGTACATCTGTTCATGTGTCAAATTTTCAGTTTTTTATTGCTGGCATTTAATTTGAAATATCAGGAGTAAAAGTTTTAAAAATTGAATGTATAACTAAAAAATAGGAGGATTTAGCCATGACATTAGTAAGACGTAACAACAATTATCAACCAGCATTTCCATCAGTATTTGACAAATTTTTCACTGAAGACTTGATGGATTGGGGAAAATTCAATTTTTCGGATACTAACACTACTGTACCAGCAGTAAATGTAAAAGAAGATAACGACAAATACGAAATTGAAGTAGCCGCTCCGGGTATGAGTAAAAAAGATTTTGTAATAAGGCTCGAAAACGATGTGTTGACTATTTCGTCGGAGAAAAAGAATGAAACAAACGATGAGAAAAACGAATATAGCCGCAGAGAATTCTGCTATCAGTCGTTTCAGCGGTCGTTTACTTTACCCGAAGGACATGTACATACCGATAAAATTGCTGCTAAGTACAACGATGGTATTTTAAAAATTGAATTGCCTAAGCGTGATGAAATCAAACCTCAACCGCCAAGGCAAATTGAGATTAAGTAACAAAAAATTAAGCGAAAAAAGAGGCTGTTCAATTTGAGCAGCCTCTTAATTTTTGTCAGCATAATTGTTACACTGCTACAGTTTCTTTACTATTGATTATAGCGTTAATTGCCTCTTCGCGTGAGTTACAAACTTTAACATTGCGTCCGGTAATCGTTACAAATCCCTTGTAAAAAATGCTCATCAGACCTTTCATACCTACAACTGCGCTCATTTTTACGTGTGGATTGTTTGTTTTTACGTAGTTTACAAAGATGTTGTAAATGTCGGTATTAAAATACATATCGGATAAATTTGTAACTGTATAAAGCGAATTTAGTGGTTGTTTTCGGATATACGAACCAAAAATATTAATGTGCTCTAACACTTCGTCTTTCTTTTTCAATCCTGAGAAATCGAGATATACGATTTCAATTCCATTGATTTTAATAATTTCGGGCTGTCTCATAAGTTAATTTTTTTGATAGTATTGTTGCAATAAGCATATACAATATATGACAGATATCATTAAAATAAAAAGAATTTATACGAATGATTGGTATGAGTTTGTGTATGGATGGTTTATCTGAGTAAATGGATGTTTTTTATCTGTAAATGTTTTTATACTCTGATAAGTACTATGCAATGAGCAGAAAGTTTTCGCCTTCGGTTTTCCCTTTCGATTTAAGGTATTCACGTATTTTGTTTCGGGCACCCCTGTTTCCAACATACGAGAGAATAAATGAGGGAGCGTTCCAGTTAAATTGTTCGTAATGGATACAGCATATATCGGTAAAGTTTCGTTCTTTAACATCGATGTATCCCTCAATCCAAATTCCTTTTTCTTCGAGAAGTTGTGCGCGTTGTCTCGATTTTCGGCCGGCACCCCATATCCACACGTAAGGCATTTGTTTTTTGATGAGCCATTGTGCCAAATATTCGGCTTTTACATTATAAAACGCTTCGGTCCGATACCGTTCATCGCTACGGGTTAATCGTGTGTCGGAGTCGTACCAGTGAAATAATATTTCGGGAATTTTTTTGATTTTTACGCCATCGCAAAGCCACCGCAACCACAAGTCGTAATCTTCGGGAAAATCGCCATGAGTATATACTCCGTGTTTATCGTGAAGTATTGACCTGTACATTACCGTAGGATTTATTACGGGCATCTCGATAAAGCGGTTTATGTAAATTTCGTGGGCTTGTGTTAGTGAGTTTACCCATTCAATATAAGTTTCGATACCTGAAGTATTGTTGTGATGGGGTATATGTTTTACAAGACACGAGGCAACATCAATTTCGGGGTTTTTGTCGAGCAGTTGCACTTGTTTCTCAATTCGTAGAGGCAGCGAAATATCGTCGGCATCCATACGAGCAATATATTTGCCTTTTGCAGTTGCAATACCTGCGTTGGCAGCATAGGCAACTCCTTGTTTTTTTTCGCAAATGAGTTTTATGCGTGAGTCGTTTGCTGCTAAAAACCAGGCAATGTGCACACTGTCATCGGTTGAGTTATTGTCGACTAATATGAGTTCAAAATCGGCATATGTTTGATCGAGAATACTGCGTACGGCACGTTCCAATGTTTTTTGAGCATTGTAAAAAGGAATTACTATTGAAACCGTTGGAGTGTGCCTTGGCATTTTTTTATTGGGTTAATTCTCTGAATATTTTTTCAACACTTTGTGTTTGTTCGTGCATACTGATTATTGTATACTTATTATCAACTGCAAACCGAAAAAGTTTTGGCCTTATATCGTTTGTGCCGGTCGTTGTTATTAAAAATTTATTGTTTTCGATGCGTGTAATGTTTGCAACATAAGGCAATTTTTCGAGAACACTGCTTTCGATTGGATCGGATAGTTCGAATATTACTTTTTGACCGGTATCGACCGACTTTTTTGAAAGTTGTGCTGTAGGCCCATCGGCAATAATGCTGCCTTGATTAATAATTACAACCCGCTTGCAAATTGCTTCAACTTCTTGCATAATGTGGGTCGAAAGCATAACTGTTTTTTGTTTGCTAATTTCAATAATCAGGTTTCTTATTTCGTCGAGTTGGTTAGGATCGAGACCCGAGGTTGGTTCGTCGAGAATTAATACTTCGGGATTGTGAATAAGTGCTTGTGCAAGCCCTACACGTTGCCTGTATCCTTTTGAAAGTGCACCTATTTTTTTCGAAATCTCGGGATATAAGCCCGTCATCTCAATCACATGATTAACACTTTCTTTTTTGTTTTTTAGTTTGTAAAAACCTGCAACCAGATATAGATATTCGCGAATATACATTTCGGGGTACAGGGGATTGTGTTCGGGTAAGTATCCTGTTTTTTTTCTGAAATGAATTTTTTCGGGCTCAATTTTTTCGTCGCATATGTATGCACGGCCGCTATCAGGCATTATATACCCGGTTAAAATTTTCATTAAGGTAGACTTGCCTGCGCCATTAGGCCCCAATAATCCTAATATTTCATCTTTTCGGGTTTCAAAACTTACACTGTTAAGCGCAAGTTGCTTACCGTATTTTTTTGTGATATTTTGTACTTTAATCGACATAGAGCAAAAGTAATAAGTTGTGAACAAATATATAATATCTGTAAACGAATTATTTTGCTCATCGTATGGGCTAAAGTATTGTTTTTCTTTTTTCGTTTTTATGTCACTTAGTTATCCATTATGCTTTGCGTCTTTTCAGGATTCGTTAAAAAAGGAGTCGCAGCCTGCCATGATAAGCACTAGCATTAGTAATATTGTAAGCAGGCGCCTATTCTGTTTTAACAATTTTTCGAACTTCATAATGGTGTTTTTTGTAGTAAAAATTGTTATATATTTTAGTATTATTCTGCTGTGGCAATAATATGTTTATTTTTTTAGAGAGTAAACTAAAACTTAAAACTATAACTAAACGATGGCAAAAAAGGAATTAATGGTTGTTGATAAAGCTTTAGGCCTAGATCTCCCCAGGGGCCACTTGTTCCAAATCCGGTATAATCTTCATAATAATAGTAAAAAGCATTTTTACGGTTGTAAATATTGAGAACACTTAGTGAGAAAGTACCATCGAATTTACCAATGTTGTAAGGAAAGTTTAGAGCCACATCGAGCCGGTGAAAGTCCTTAAGCCTTGAGTTATTCCGGTCGGCCCACACAACCATTTCTCTATCGTTATCAAATTGATATTTACCGGCAGCAAGAGTAACCGGATAGGCTGATCCATAGTTCCAAACCATCGACAACTCTACACGTTCGTTAATTGGGTGGTTTATTACCAGGCTTATGTCCAGTCTCCTGTCGTATTCAAACGGGAAAACTTCACCGCGGTTAATATTGTTGAACTGTCGTGTGGTTTTGGCTAATGTAGCACTTAACCAACCGGTTGTTTTTCCTTTTAGTTTTTGGAACTGCAATTCTAATCCTTTTGAATTCCCTTTACCGTTTAATTCTACAACATTTTCCCATCGTTTAAAATTGCCATATAACGAAGCACCATCTTTAAAAGCAACAAGATTATTCAACTGTTTTTTATATCCGATAACAGATATCGAATATTTATTATTAAAGAAATTATAACTACCACCAATAGTAAACTGATTCGAATATTCAGGTTTAGCAATATCTGTGGCTGGCATCCAGTAATCATTAGGAAATCCGGCATTTGAGTATGATAATAAATGTACAAATTGGTTCATTTTTGCATATGAAATATTTAGTTTTAAACGACTTAAAGGCTGATAATTAAATGAAATTCTTGGTTCGGCATAAAAAAACATTTTGCCGTTCACCGCATATGAAACTATACGTGCACCAATATTTCCACCCCATGTGTTATAATCCAGTTCATTCTCAATATAAAGTGCATTTTCAAAAGCATTAATGCGGCTCGAGAACGATGAGTCGGCTTCCCATCCAACTGATGATGTAGTTTTTATGTATTCATTGTTTGGCTCAAACAAATGCGTGGTGCTTTGCAGCCCTCCCCTGAACGATATGTGTGGCGATAAAAACCATTTTAAGTGATATTTACCGCAAATGTCGGTTATGCCGCTATACATTGAGATGTGTTCAGTGTATTTGATTTGATTCTTATCAAATTTTTGTATTATTTTCTCATTATATCTATAATCGATTACCGAAAAAACAAGATTGCTGAACAATTTATGAGAGAACAGATGATTCCAACGCAAAGCAGCAAGTTTATTTCCCCATTTAGTTTTATTCCGATATCGTTCGTCCTCGTTATTATGTGGGTCAAATTGTTTAGTGCTTACCAAATCGTTGCCACCGTAAAAACTCATATATAACCTATCCGATTCGCCCAACTTGATGTTGAATTTGCCGTTAATGTCGTAAAAATGATTTTTTACCAATCCTTCAGAGATAAGCTTCATAACCGGCAGAACACTCGTTCTTGCCGAAATGATATAAGAAGAACGTTCTTTTTTAACCGGCCCTTGATACGATATCCGTGACGATAATAATCCAATGGAGCAATTTCCTTCATGTTTAAACATATTTCCATCTTTCATTCGCACATCTACTACCGACGATAAGCGTCCGCCATATCTTGCAGGGAATCCCCCTTTAGTCATGTCGACATAGTTAATGGCATCTGTGTTGAATATTGAAAATAATCCACTTAAATGTGAAATGTAATACAGGGGAACATCATCTAATAAAACCAGATTTTGATCGGGACTGCCTCCACGCACAAGGAGCCGGCTTTGGCCTTCACCACCTGATTGTACCCCGGGCATTAATTGCATTGCCTGCACCAGATCATTTTCTCCAAATAGTGAAGGTAGTTTTTTCACTTGTTTCATTTGTAACTGCACTGTATTGATGTTCTCTTTGCTAACAACTCCGGAAGATTTGCTTTGAACAACAACCTCATCAATCTTTAATCCGGGAGAAAGCCGAAAATTGAACACATTATTACCATTTTGTGTTCTTGTTGTTTTTTTTTGGTAACCGGTATACGATGCTACAATTGAAATACTGTCTTTATTATAAAAGGTTAAGCTATAGTAGCCAAACTCATTGGTGGAACATACTTTTGATAATTCATTAATGTAAACTGTTGCACCAATTAAGGCTTCACCGCTTAACGAGTCGGTAACATATCCGCTAATTGAAATCTTATTTTGGGCATTTGACAGCAATGGGAATATTACTAATATAATTATGATTTTTTTTAGCATGGCTTCAATATTTAATTTCATAGAAATAAACTTCAGTTAACGATTCCTGATATGCCCCGAAAAAGCCATAGCCATTTTCAATATTACTTATAATGTTAACCGGTTCTCGTGAGCCGAAAATAATATCGGATGACATGTTAAACTTATAATCGAGATAAGAAGCAAAGTAATTGTAGTATCCAGGTGAAACGCTTCTGAAATAGACACTTACATACCCTGCGTTAATTTTTTTTGAAGATGAACCTTCGTTGTTCCAACTTGAAGCACCTCCTTGATAGAAAGAAAAAGTCAGTTTTTTTTGCTTTGAATTCAACGAATGATCGCTAAAAAGTAAACGTTTTGGATTGAAAGCATGCAGTTTGATGTTTTTTGGATAGTAGAATTCATTGGTAATTACAGGGTCTTCTGAGAAAATATATGTGTTTGTTCTTCCCGTTGCAATTTGCACCTCGTAAAAATTCTGTACATCAGGCGGATCGGAAAAATAAACAGTCACTTCGCCCAAAGCACCACCTAAGTCATCAACCCGGGCTAATGGGTTTATGATAACAGAGTCGGGTTTAACAAATTGGGGTATAGATTCAATTGCATGTAATGGAGGAAAATCATCGTAATACACTTCAAGGCAATAATCAGTAAGTGTACTTATGTTTAATTGGCTTGTATATTTATTTTGTATTGTGTCAAAAACCAGAGTATCGATAATAGAGTTGCCCTGCTTAAGAAAAATATCTGCATCTTTGATTGTATCTGTATCGTACGAATCGTTAATGCTTCGCAATGTAGCCAGTTCGGCGCTAACCTCATCCGGCAGGTTATAAGGGCCGGTATAAGGCTGTATTAACGATTTTATTACCAACGCCTTTTCCGGTTCAGGATGATTGATTTCGATACGTTGGATATCAACACATGCAAAGAATAATACCAGGGAAAATCCTGCTGCAATTTTATTTTTTAAACTCATGGTTTATAGTGTTTTGTATGTATGAAATGGGGTTTCCGCTAATTAGCAACTTATTATTAACGATAAAACATGGAACTTTATTGACTCCATTTTTCATTAAATAGTTTTTATTGGCTACTAATTGTTTTAATAAATGATCGTTTTTTAACTCCATCTCAAGTTCTGCCATATCCATTCCTAGATCATTGGCAAACTCTAAAAAACTATTTCTTTCAACTGTCGAATTATTGTTTGCATATAGCCACTCGTAACATTCTATAAAATATCCCTGTAGATCACATGCATAGGTAAAAATGGATGTTTCATCAATATAAGATCCATGATATATATAATAGAAATTTATTGTAGGATTGTTTTTTATGATTTTATCAAATTCTTTTTTTATTGACTGACAATGCGGACAATTAAAATCAGAAATAAAATACACATTATTTGATCCTACATTATATCGGATTGTGCTTTTTATTAAATTTTCAACGTGAAGCTCTTTGAAATAGCTTGGATGAATATATTTTTTTATATTAGCATCTTCTTTAATCGAATCCAGTATTGCTAATAATCTTTCTTCTCTCAATTTATCATCCTTTTTAATTCCATTTTTTTTTAAGTAATCATTTTTTGAAAGATTTTCTTTTTGTGCTTACTGATTGATTAATGCATCATTAATCTTTTGGTTTAGAACAATCGATTTTAGGTTAAAAACATAATCGACAATAAGAGAATCAATTTCATTATTGTATATCGTATCTGAATTTATTACTGCTGCTATACTGTTCTTATTATTAAAGATTTCTGCTTTTTTGTAACTACAATTACAAAATATCAGTATTATAAAAATTGTTACTAAAGTTTTCATATGTGAATATATGCAAAGCAGGTTATTTGGATATAAATAACCTGCTTTTTTGTTGAAACTATTCTTCCTTCCCTAATAATGAGGACTCTATGTATGGTTGTACATACCATCTATTGTTATAAATATATGGACTTGCATTATCTACAATATCGGTTAACATGCAATGTACTCCATCAAAAGTACTTCCAGGCAGAGGACATTGATTTCCGTTTAATGCTGTATAGAAAAATTTATCGTTGTAAATAAATGCATTAGTACCTGACGGAGCCGAACCAACATAACAATTTGCTCCATCATATGATCCCATCAAACAGTTAGTACCTTCATTTTGAAAATCAGAAACTGTACTGTAAACACTATACGAAGGATAAACAGTATCATCCCAATGTCTGTATATCTGCATTCGATTTTTGTAAGTATCAAAAGGCCAATAATATTGATTATATCCTGGTCTTGTAGTAATACTGTTGGTTTGAATTTGTGTCCAAGAAGACATTATGTTTTGTTTATGATGAAATGTAACCATTAAAGTAAGGCCACCATCGTCTTCTGTAATAATTCCAATAAATTTTGTCCAAGACTCATGTGCTGCAATTGGTATTGGGCCATAACTTTTTAATGCTTTTGGTTTAAAAGTTATTTTAGAAGATACAACTTCGGGTAAAAAATTATTCCCTTCGTGTATTATGACAACAGACGGTTCTCTAATATCAAACTGTTCAATATTTACTTGATTTTTATTATTAGTAGTAAAGTCGGAGGTATTTGTTATGTTTTGTTCTTCTGTAAATACTTCTAAATTAATGTCAATTTTATTTAGATAATTGTCCAGACTATCTTCAAAATTTGAGCAAATCATTATAAATGCAGTATTCTGTCCGTTCTTTAAAGTTAGCTCTTTTGTATATTTCCATTCAGACTCATTTTGGTTATCTTTATTTTCTCTTTTTTGGTGATCGATTAATTCATCATTTGTGCATGATTGAATTAAAGAAATGATAAGTATTCCAATAATAAGTGTTAAAGTTTCAATTTTTTTCATGATTAAATTACTTTTGTGGCAAGGGAGTGTCAGCTCCCTTACCCGGTTAATTTTAATAAATTAATTGGTTTAACTTAAAGGCAGCATGGTTTTCGAGATTGTGTTGCCTTTATTTATTATCCATGGGGGCTTGCTCTGCCTGCAAGCGGCAATACTCTGGTTTTATATTTTTTTAAGCCAACAACAAACAATGTGCACATTGTAATAATTATACGCTGTATAATTCTATTTTTTTCCTGTCCACACTTTTTTTTGCGATGGTTTATTAAAAAAATAGATCGTTAGATTTTTGACATGAGACAATAGATTGTGTTTGTAATAAACTAAATGTCAAAAGTTTATACAATTGGGCTATTGTAATACAAACAGCTTATTGTCTATAATTTAAAAATAGTATCGAACTATTGTTAAAACATAAAAACTGACAATCGGCTCCCGGAAAGTACCGGGCACAATGTTTAGGGTGTTTACATAGGCAATTTTTTTGGTGTGTATACTGGTTTTAGTTGTTTGTAAATGATTGGAAAAAAGGGCATTTAGCATTTCATTTGTCAAATATAATATTGGGGGGGGGATTTCCAAATAAATTATGTATAATTTATTGATTAATTGTTTATGCATGCTTAAAAACGGGCGTTGCAGGGGTAAATGTTACACAATTGCTCGTTGCTGAATTGTTGCTTACATTTGTGAAATTTTTAACGTTCGTATTCACTATGGCAGGTTGATTAATTGGCTTTAACTAAAAATGAAAAAAATTGGCTACACACAAGTATAAAATATGGTTACAGGCTTTTAGGTTGCGTACTTTGCCATTGGCGTTGGCAAACGCAGTAATGGGAAGCTTTTTGGCATTTGCACATGGCGGCTTTCGTATGGTAATATTTATTCTGGCTCTTTGTACCATTACTTTTTTGCAAATACTATCGAATCTTGCCAACGATTATGGCGATGCGGTTTCGGGCAAAGATACCCATAAACGGGTAGGCCCAACCCGGGTAACTGTTACCGGAATGGTGTCTTTGACCGAAATGAAAACAATGATTTATGTTTTTGTTGGCTTATCTGTTTTATCGGGGTCGATGTTAATTTATTATGGGCTTAGAGGTTTTGAGATGAGTAAAATTCTGTTGTTTTTTGGCCTTGGTGCGGCTGCAATACTTGCTGCAATAAAATATACTGTTGGCCGTAAGCCCTATGGTTATAGGGGCTTGGGCGATATTTTTGTTTTTGTGTTTTTTGGTTTAGTGGGGGTTTTAGGCACCTATTTTTTGCATACGCATTGGTTCGAAATTTCGTTGATTTATCCGGCTTCGACAATTGGTTTTTTTAGTGTTGGAGTACTCAATATTAATAATTTACGCGATATTGAAACCGATCGTGAAACGGGTAAAAATACGCTTGCAGCAAGGCATGGAGCAAATTTTTCGCGCAAATACCATGTGTTGTTACTCAGTGCTGCCTGGTTTTTTAGTTTAGTGTTTACTTTTTCATCGTTTTATAGTTGGTGGCAGTTGCTTTATGTTGTTAGTCTGCCTCTTTTTATCGGCAATATCAGAAATGTTTGTTTGCATAACGACCCTGTGGTTTTGAACAAAGAATTGAAAAACCTGGCAATGGCAATTTTTTTATATTCAGTACTTTTTGGTGTTGGAATGATTTTATAACGAAATACGGGTTATTTAAATTTTTTCTGAATAATTTGCATCGAGCTCTTTCATAATATGTTCAATCATTGGGTTTTGGGCGGGATTATACTCGACGCGTAAATTGGCCAAAAACAGATGTGAGGTGAGTTGCCAGAAAACAGCTTTAAATCCGTTAAGATATTCTTTAATAATTTGATAGGGCATGGTGTCGAGTTCGCGGCTTATCATTTTTATAAACAAGCGGCCTTGCCTGTAATTCAGATTAGCCAAATAGGGCATATATTTTTCTTTTGCGTATGTTTCGTACCATTTTAAAAACTGTTTTTTACGTTTGCCCTCGTACAATTCCATTTCTTTATTAATGCGTACATACTCATTGCGCACAAGTACAATAAGCGGATAAAGAGTTTGTAAATCGGATTTAAGCAGCTCGTATTTTTTTTGCTCCGATTTGTTTTTAAATGGGTATTGTTGATGAACAATTATTTCGGGAAGTTGCAACGAAAGTACAGAATCATTTTTTTGCATCTGGCTATATGCCGATATCGTTCCATAAACCAGTACAAACAGGATTAATATGCGTTTTATTATCATACATAAAATGTTTGAGTATGAATAGTATAAAACAAGCTTTTTGTGAATTTGTTTTATTTCTTTCGTACAATCATCATTCCATCGCGAAAAGGAAAGAGTACATTTTCGACTCGGTTATCTTCACAAATAATTCGGTTAAATTCAATAATTCCGCGAGTTTGCGGGTCGTTATGGCTGTTGGGTTCAACTACCTTGCCATCCCATAAAACATTATCGGCAATAATGTAGCCTCCCGGGTTTACACAGTCGAATACCAGTTTGTAATACTCCGGATATTCGCGTTTATCGGCATCAATAAACACCATGTCGAACTGTTGGTTAATTTGTGGTATAATTTTTTTTGCATCGCCAAAGTGGGGGTGTATTATTGAGCTGAGTTTTGCTTTATCAATATATTTTCTGATAATCTCCTCCAGTTCATCGCGTATTTCAATAGTATGAATCTGTGCCTGGTTGGTAAGGGCCAGCGCCATGCTTATAGCCGAGTATCCGGTATAGGTGCCCAGTTCGAGTACATTCAGTGGATTAATCATTTTACAAAGCATGTACAATATTTTACCTTGTACATGCCCCGACAGCATACGCGGATGAATGCACGTGAGGTTTGTTTCTCGTTCGAGTTCAGTAAGAAAATCTTCTTCGGGCTGAATATGCTTTGTAATATATTGGTTCAATTCAAACGATAAGTCCATGGTGTATCCTTTTTAAAGAAAAATTAGTTTCGACAATTTATCTTTTGTAAGTATTTCGTTCGAAACATGATATAGATCGTCGGGGCTAATGGCTTCAATTTTTTTGAAAACACTTTTAATCGTATCAACCTTATTAAAATACAAATAGCTTCGGCCCAGTGTAAGCATCAGTTCTTCGCGATTTTCGTTTGCAATGGCCAATTGCCCAATCATTTGTTTTTTTGCCCGGGCCAGCACTTTGGGCCCCATTTTCTTATCTCGCAGGAGTTTAAATTCACGGTTTACTATGTCAACTGCTTTGTACAGGTTATTGCGCTCGGTGCCAAAATATACCATAAAAATGCCGGTATCGGTATACGGAGTATAGTTGGCTTCAACACTGTATACCAGTCCGCTTTTTTCGCGCATCGACATGTTGAGACGCGAGTTCATTGAGTTTCCTCCCAGTATGTTGCTGAGCAAAACCAGTGGCAGCCGCATTGAATTATTTAGGGTATAAGCTTCGGATCCAACAATACAGTGCGACTGAAAGGTGTTTTTTTCGATTTCGATTTCGGTGGGTGTATATCCAACAAAAGGCTTGCGCTGTTTTGGTGATCCCTTGTCGGGTATTTCCGAAAAATAAAACGATGTAAGTTTTTCGAATTTCGAAAAATCGATTTTTCCTACCGAGCATATGACCATTTGGTGTGTGTGGTAATTGTTTTTTATAAACTCTTTTATCATGTTTCGGGTAAAACTGCGCACTTTTTCGGGTGTACCTAATATATTGCGAGCTATAGGATGTCCTTTAAAAACCAGCTCTTCAAACTCATCGTAAATCAACTCAGCCGGCGAATCGTTGTACGAATTAATTTCTTCGATAATGACTTCTTTTTCGAGTTCAATTTCTTTTGAAGGGAAAGATGCATTAATTACTATATCGCTGATAAGCTCTATTGCCCGCACGTAAAATTCGTTCAAAAAAGTTGCATATACAGCAGTTTCTTCTTTGGTTGTATAAGCATTCAGCTCGCCACCTACATCTTCAAGGCGGTTAATAATCTGAAACGATTTGCGTTTTTTGGTTCCCTTAAAAATGGTGTGTTCAATAAAATGTGCCATACCTTGTTCATGCTCATGCTCGTCGCGTGAACCGGTATTTACAATTACCCCAAAGTGAGCCACAGGTGAGTCAACATGTTGATGAATTACCCGAATACCATTTTTTAATGTAAACAGCTTATACTCCATAAATAATGTTTATAAAAAGGTTTGCAAAACTACCTAAAATCAACCACATATTGTAATTGGTTTACATTGTTGTTCGTTTTTTTTACAGTTGAGTATCGGATAATAACAATTGAGTATGTTTTTTTTAAATAATGAGAAAAACACGTGCAATTTCGACCTACGAAATAAAATTGTGTCTATTCAATTTATAGAAACATCATTAAAGAAAATATTATGAAACGAGCAATCGTAATTTTGTTATTTATTATTATTCAAGCAAGTGTTTATTCGCAATATCGGCAGAATTTACGAGGAACAATTCGTGATAAAACTACCGAAATGGTTTTGCCCGGAGCCAACATTGCACTTATGAGAGGAGAACAAATTCAGGGTACAACCAGCAATTCTGCGGGCAGTTTTGTATTCGAAAACATGCCTATAGGGCGTTACAACATTGAAGTTCGGTACCTTGGTTATGAGCCATTTGTAATGCGTAATGTTGAGTTAGTATCAGGAAAAGAACGGGTACTTGACATTGCACTTGAAGAGCAGGCAATTGTATTTGACGAAATAGAGGTAAAGGCACATGCAAAAGGCGAAACCATTAATAAAATGGTATCGGTAAGTGCCCGGTCGTTTTCGGTACGCGAAACCGAGCGATATGCCGGAGCTTTAGGCGATCCGTCGCGTATGGCATCGAACTTTGCAGGGGTTATTACTGCCAACGACAGCCGTAACGATATAATTATTCGCGGTAATTCGCCCCAGGGTTTGCTTTGGCGTCTCGAAGGGGTTAATATTCCTAACCCAAATCACTTTGGTGCTTT
>CAZARW010000001.1:16675-27252 GCA_964487645.1 uncultured Prolixibacteraceae bacterium | reverse complement strand
GGGGTCAACCGGAGGCCCTGTGAGTATGCTCAACAACAATTTGCTTACAAACTCTGATTTTTTTACAGGAGCTTTTCCGGCCGAATACGGAAATGCTCTTTCGGGAGTGTTCGATTTGCACATGCGCAAAGGCAATACAAGCCAACACGAATTTGTGGCTCAGGCCGGATTTAATGGTATTGAAGCCGGTGCCGAAGGGCCGCTGAGTAGTAAAAACAATGCATCGTACATTGCAAATTACCGGTATTCGGTACCTGCATTTATGGATAAATTGGAAGGAGGAAAAGGAAATGCTGTTCCGGCATATCAGGATTTAACATTTAAAATTGATGTGCCGCGAACAAAAGCCGGAAAATTCTCGTTGTTTTGTATTGCCGGCGATAGTCATATCGAAATTGACGATAGAAATGGTAACGGTACATCGTACGATACTCCTGCCAATACTGTAACCATAAATAAATCGCGTATGGGGGTAATTGCCCTTACTCATAGGTTTTTTCCCGATAGTGTTTCAAATTTTTATACCACTGTATCGGCATCGTATCAGGGAGTGCAAACTTCGGTCGATTCGCTCACCCAAAGTCGTGGAATGATGGCTTATTTTGGCGAAAAAAACTCAGACATTTCTTTTGAGGCTTCAACAAAATATACACGCCGCATATCGTCGCGTAATACATTTATTGCCGGGGGACGTTTTGAACGCAGAAGCATACATTATACCGATAGTGTTACAGGCGAAGTTATGGATCCTCCTATTTTCGACTACTATATTAAAAGCCTGCAAATTGATCAAAACAATTTAAACCATGTAAGTGCTTATGCTCAGTGGCAACATAAACTGAATAACCATTTAACCTTATACGGAGGCTTGTACTCGCGATATTTTGTATTTAACAACAGTTGGTCTGTTGATCCAAGAGCATCGATTAGTTACCGATTCAACAATTCTTCGAATATTAGCCTGGCATACGGAAATCATTCGCAAATGCAACCTATGTATGTGTATTTTACCGAAGATTACGATCGTAAAACCAATACGTATAAGCAAACCAATACCAAACTCGATTTTTCGAAAGCACATCATATTGTTGCCGGCTATAATACAATGCTTACGAAAAACCTGCGTTTTAAAACCGAAGTGTATTATCAGCATTTATACAAAATTCCAGTTGAAGACACGAGCAGTTATTTTTCGATGATCAACTCGGGAGCTTCGTTTAATCAATCACGAATAGAAAGTCTTGTAAACGAAGGCTTAGGTCGGAATTATGGAACCGAAATAAGCCTCGAGAAATATCTCGATAATCATTATTACTACATGATTAATGTTTCCTTGTTCGATTCGAAATATTTAGCCGGCGATGGGCTTTGGCGAAACACCGAGTTTAATACAAACTATGTGTTAAATGCATTGGGCGGATACGAAATTAAGATTAACGAACGGGCAGCTATTGATATTAATATGCGCGTAACCTGGAGTGGCGGCAAGCGTGATTTATATATCGACCTTGATAAGTCGGTTGAAACAGGCCAGGCTGTTTACGACCAGAGTAAAGCTTATAGCCAGCGGGGTAAAGAGTATTTTCGCTTAGATGCCCGTGTATCGTTTAAACTTAATGGGAAACATATTACCCAGGAGTGGGCTCTTGATGTTACAAATATTACCGATTATAAAAATCTGTATTCGAGCACATACGATACGCAATCTCAAAGCATTAAAAATATTTACCAACAAGCCCGGTATCCGATGTTTTTGTATCGGATAAATTTTTAATAAAAAAAATGCAATACAATATTAAACCAAATGACATTTTAAACATCAATATATCTATGTGAAAACATAGACTATATTATGAAAAAGTTAATCCATCTTGTTGCTGCATTTTTTTTGCTGTCAGTAAATGTCGCTATTGCTCAAACCGCTTTATATGAGAACATTGAAATCTCGGAATTTGATCTGGTAAACGCAGGAGAATCAATCCCTGCATCGAAAATTGGCGAACCGGTTAGTTCTGTTAAACTCTATGAGCCTCGCTGGGTTGAAGCTACCGAAACAACGCCTGCATATGGTGTTGTCGAAGGATCAATATTTCCGGTTGATCCCAATGGATGGCCAATCAATTTCAGAGTATTATTACCTGCAAACTGGTCGCAACGCTCAATGCAAGCCGGCGGTGGCGGAATGAATGGTACAATTACCGTTCGCGAGGGAAATAACCCAATGCTAAGTAAAGGTTTTGCTTTATATGGCAGCGATTCGGGGCATCAAGCGGGAGGTATGGGTTTTCCGGGTGCAGCTCAAAGCAATGCTCTGGCCTCGGGTCCAACATTGGGCGACGAATGGGCACTGAATGACGAAGCCATCAAAAACATGGGCTATATGCAAATGAAAAAAACCTACGATGCGGCCATGGTGATTATCGAACGCATTTACGGCAAACAGCCCGTGTATAAGTATTATGTTGGAAGCTCGCACGGTGGACGCGAAGGACTTATGGTGGCCCAGCGTTACCCAAATGACTATAACGGCATAATTTCGAATGTGCCAATTGTAAACTTTTCAACCTTAATGCTTGCTCCCGAGCTAATTCGTATTCAGGAGATACCATTAAAAAATTGGGTAACTCCCGCAAAAACAAATGCCATAAGAGCTGAGTTTCTTAGACAATGCGATGATCTTGATGGCATTTCGGACGGAATTATCAACAACTACATGGCTGCGCGTTCAATTTTCAATGTAAATGATGGCATAGGGCCGAAAGATCCCTGGGCAGCTTTGCGTGCTCCTAATAATACCGATCCCGATCCGAACGATAATTCAGAATCGGCTAAACTCACCAACGGGCAAATAAAAACAATGGAATTTGTATATAGCTCGTACAAATTTGCTAGCCCACTGGCCAATGGAGTAACAAGTTTTGGTATGTGGTTGCCAACCACCGATCCAGGTGGCTTTGGAATGATTGAAAGACAACGATTCAAAGGACAAGAAGGTGCTGATGACAACGCCCGCGTACATAGTGCCATGGGAATTATTGGTGTAACCGGGATTCTGATGCAGGATTTAAAAGCAAACCCACTCGAATATGTCGAAGGAGGAAAGTACAATAATCGGCGCAAAGAAATCTCAGAATGGCTCGACACAACCAACCCCGATCTTTCTGCTTTTTATAAAAATGGAGGCAAAATAATGATTACCATTGGCACAGCCGACAACATTGCATCACCCGGCGCTCAACTCGACTATTACCAATCGCTTATCGACAAAATGGGACGCAACACAATCGACAAGTTTGCACGATTATACGTTGTACCACAGGGTGGCCATGGTTTAGCAGGCAGAGGCTATAATGTAAATGGAGAGGGTGAAGAAATTGAACCCAAAAACATACCGGCACCAAATGGCGACGATAAAATGAACCTTTTAATGAATTGGGTTGAAAACAACCAGGCACCGACAAAAACACTGGCTGTTGCCTCCGACGGACGAATTAACGAAAAACCTGAAGGTATTGGTTACCTGCTGTGCTCGTATCCTAATTACCCAAAATATGTTAGTGGCCCAACCAATCAAATTTCATCGTATATTAGTGCCGAAAAATAATTTTATAGTTTTACAATTTTCTAATTAACTAACTAAATTTTACAACAATGAAAAAATTAATGATCATTACAAGTATTCTATTACTTACTATTATCGCAAGTGCTCAAACCGATTTTTCCGGAAAATGGAAACTCAACAAAGAAAAAAGCGAAATGAACAGTGAATTCAGTATGGCTCCTGTCGAATTGGTTATTGTTCAAAAAGGAAACGATCTGAGCATTGAACGAGTTTCAAATTTCCAGGGACAAAGCATGACCACTAAAGAGAAATACACTCTTGATGGAAAAGAATGTATCAATAGCGGCATGATGGATTCACAGAAAAAATCGGTTGTGAAGTTTTCTGACGATAAAAAAGTTCTTACTATCGATTCGAAACTACCTATGCAAGATAGCGAAATTGCAATTAAAGAAGTTTTATCAATTTCAGGTGGTAATTTATTCGTAGAATCATCAAGCAACTCTTCATTTGGTGAGATGAAAGAAAAATGGGCTTTTGACAAGCAGTAAACATATTTTCGAGTTTTTTACGATAAGGCTGCTCTGTTTTTAATTACAGAGCAGCCTTTTTTTAGAAAAAATGCAAGCCAAATCGAAACAGCAAAACCCCCAAAGACATTGATTTTACTATACTTACAAAACGACCAACCTACAGACAAAAATTAATTTCAGAAAAAAGCACAATTCGTTTTGTTGAATCACTTAAGATATCTATATTTGCAACCGCATTTGAGAAAGATGCACCGGATATTGCGGGATGGAGCAGTTGGTAGCTCGTCGGGCTCATAACCCGAAGGTCGTAGGTTCAAGTCCTGCTCCCGCTACTACAAAAAAGAGAATCAAAATTGATTCTCTTTTTTTATTTCTAATTATTATTAGCAATTTTACAATGGCCTAATTTTAAGACTACACTACCATATAGAACTTTCACTCACGACCAATTCTTCATAATTTAAAAAACAATTAGCATTCATTTATACCTTGATTATACATCATAATTATTGAGTTAAAATTTCTGATTTTTTCGCCGTTCAAAAGTGTTTAAACATCAGCTCCCTCAACAAACATCTTGCGACAATACAATATTTTACATATATTTATATTCCCAAAAATTCAAATGAAAAATATATCATGAAAACACTAAAAATCACCTTAGCAATCTTGCTTGCCTGTTTCCTTACAGAATGCAACAATGATAATGAAACCATAGAAAAATCAGCATTAATTGAGGTGAAAGCCCAACCAATTAAACTGCAAACTGAACAAGAAAATATTCTAAAAACAACAACCGAGCATGAAGTTGTTTTCACCATCAACGAAATTGAGTCGTACAATAAAGAAACCGGTGAAATTATTTTCACCTCACCCGGCAACAACGAAACTTTCGCAGACATTCTAAGTCGATATGACGAGAATTTGAGTTTTTATTTGAACGACTCTCTTCTATTTTCATTGAAATCGAAGATTGTAACCGATGTTGAAAGTGCTCTTTATAACGAGCCCCTACTTCATTACAGCTTACTTGACGGAGATAAATATTTTATCAGAGACGGTTACCCATGGGGCTTACCCGTTGACGATACCACAACTGTTCGGACAGGACAATCGGCAAGTGTTAAAGAAATCAGAAGAACAAATGCCTCAAAAATCGAAAAAGGATGGAAGGCCTTTATAAATGTACTTAAAGAAGAAAATAAAATAGCAGCACCTTGAACCGTAAAATACATAGTAACAACGAAGCATTAATGATACAAAATTGATTGTTGATGCATCCCGAATTTTCCTGATAAAAAACCAAAACAAATGTACAATTCTTAAAAATTCTGATAAATTTGTAGGTTTAATGGCTAAAAGAAAAACAAAAACTTTAATAATATGAAATTTGTAGTTTCAAGCACCGAATTATTGAACCATTTAACGGCCATCAGCCGGGTCATTAGTTCAAAAAGTACCTTACCCATTCTCGACAATTTTCTTTTCAACCTTGAAGAAAACAAACTAACCATCACCGCCTCCGACCTCGAATCGACCCTTACAACCTGGGTTGAGCTTGAAAACACCGAAGGCATTGGCGAAATTGCTATTCCTGCAAAGTTATTAATCGACACGTTAAAAGAATTTCCCGAACAACCCTTAACCTTCCAGGTTAACAACGAAACCTATGCTGTTGACATCTTTTCTGAAAACGGAAAATTCAGCATCATTGGTCAGGATGGAGAAGAATACCCTGAAGCAAAGGCGCTGAATGCCGAAAAAACAACATCGGTTACCATGAGCCACAGCGTGCTTCTTAACGGCATAAACAAAACCCTTTTTGCCACAGCCGACGACGAATTACGCCCGGTAATGAATGGAATTTTGGTAGAAATTACGCCCGAAGAAATTACATTCGTAGCTTCGGATGCACACAAACTGGTTCGATACAAACGCACCGACATTAAAGCCGAAATGGAGTCGTCGTTCATTTTGCCAAAAAAACCAGCTGCGCTACTTAAAGGCCTTCTCCCGAAAGAAGATTTTAACGTAAACCTCGACTTTGACGACAAAAACGCTATTGTTAGCCTTACCAACTTCAAACTTTCGTGCCGCCTTGTCGAGGGAAAATATCCAAGCTACAACTCGGTAATACCAACCGACAACCCCAACAAAATGCAAATCGATCGCATTGAGTTTTACAACACGCTGCGCCGCGTATCGGTTTTCTCAAACCAGGCCAGCAACCTGGTAAGGTTAAAACTTTCGGGAAACCAGCTCGTGGTTTCGGCACAGGATGTCGATTTTTCAATTTCGGCTGTTGAACGCTTAAACTGCATGTACGAAGGCGACGAATTCGAAATTGGCTTCAAATCATCATTTCTCATCGAAATTCTTTCAAACATCTCGTCGACCGAGGTCGAAATGGAGCTTTCGGATCCCACACGGGCCGGAATTCTCTTACCTGCCGAAAAAGAATACGAAGAAGAAGACATATTGATGTTGCTCATGCCGATGATGATTAACACATAAGAACAAAAAAATATTTTCAATATCGCAAATAGCAAAAGCGCTGCAATTTATCAAACAGCGCTTTTTCTTTAAATATCAACTTATGGATTTAAAATTAAACAACCCCCTCGTATTTTTCGACCTCGAAACAACCGGCATCAACATAGCGTCCGATCGTATTGTTGAAATTGCTCTGTTGAAAATTAAGCCAAACGGAGAGAAAGAAGAAATGCTAATGCGCATCAACCCCGAAGTACACATCCCCGAGCAATCCTCTAAAATTCACGGCATTTACGATGCCGATGTAAAAAACGAACCAAGCTTTAGAGAAGTTGCTAAAAAAGTAGCCGCATTTATCGAAGGTTGCGACCTGGCCGGGTTCAATTCAAACCGCTTCGACATTCCTCTGCTGGCTGAGGAATTTTTACGCGCCGGGATAGATATCGACATGAAAAAGCGAAAATTTGTTGACGTACAGGCCATATTTCACAAAATGGAAAAACGTACGCTTAGCGCTGCCTATAAATTATACTGCAAAAAAGACCTCGAAGATGCCCACAGCGCCATGGCCGACACAAAGGCAACCTACGAAATACTTAAGGCTCAGCTCGATGCATACGAAAAAACCGAATACGAAGACAACCGCGGCAATGTATCGATTCCGGTAAAAAACGACGTAAACGCTTTATCTGAATTTTCATCGTACGATAAAAATGTTGATTTTTTGGGACGAATTATTTACGACGAAAACGGGGTTGAAATATTCAATTTTGGTAAAAACAAAGGCAAACCGGTAGAACAGGTTCTGAAAGAACAGCCTGGTTACTACGGATGGATTATGAACGGCGATTTTCCGCTTTATACCAAAAAAGTACTTACTAACATCAAACTTCGCGATTTGAAAAAGTAAGCAAAAATCCCAGGTGTTTGTCTGCTAATCTTTTTTCAAACAACCACTTCTTTTTATTACTTTTGAAATCTAATTTTAAGGATTCGACTGTATGAGATTTTTATATCCTGATTTTCTTTGGGCACTTTTAATCATTGCAGTGCCGGTTATTATTCACCTGGTAAACCTGCGCAAACACCATGTTGTATATTTTTCGAACGTCAGCCTTCTTAAAAAAGTCAGGAAAGAAACCCGCCGAAAGTCGAAACTGAAACAACTATTAATTTTATCGAGCCGCATTCTGATGATATGCGGAATTATACTGGCCTTTGCCAAACCCTATTTCCCGACCAACAATACCATCGAACAAAATAAACAGCAGGTAAGCGCAATTTATATTGACAATTCGTTTAGCATGAACGCCGAAGGTTCCGAAGGTCGTGCTGTAGAAAGCGCCCGGCAAAAAGCAACGGCCATTGTATCCGGCAGTAAAACCAATACCCGATTTGCCCTGTTTACAAATAACCCCGGCCAGCAATACAATCGTTTTTACAATAAAAACGAAATATTGAGACTCATTGCCGATGTTGAAGTTTCGCATCGCTCACTGCCAATGAGCACCGTACAAATAAGCATGCAAAACATAATGGAAGACCTACTGCTCGACAACGCAAAAAACTTATTTTTTATATCCGATTTCCAAAAAAACACCAGCGATATTGACCAGTTTACACCCGACACAACACACACTTACAATTTTATACCGGTACAGGTAAACCAGGTTCCAAATTTATACATCGACACATGTTGGTTCGAGTCGCCCACTCATCATTTAAACCAGGACGAAAAACTCCATGTTCGCATTATAAATAACTCGAATGACGATTACCACCAGGTTCCGCTTAATTTATATTTAAACGATTCGTTAAAAACACTTGCCTCGGTAAATTTAAAAGCAAAATCGGAGTTTGTTAGCACACTCGAATACATCAACACTTCAAGCGGCTCACAAAAGGGACGCGTCGAAATTACCGATTACCCCATAGTTTACGACAACACCATCTACTTGAATTACAAAGTGAAAGAATCGATTAACGTACTACTGCTTGAACAAGAAACAACCCCTGCATCGAAAAATATAAGGGCAGTATTTGCCAACGATCCCTACATCCATTTCGATGTTAACCAAACCAGCAGGATACAAATAAGCTCCTTAGCCCTTTACGAAACCATTTTTTTAAACGAAACCGAAAATATTTCAAGCGGAATGGCCGACGAACTTCGCAAATTTGTCGAAAACGGAGGCACTTTAGTTGTTATACCGGCTGTAAACATAAACACCGAAAGCTATAACAATTTAATGAATGAACTTTCGATTCCAACATACGAAACAGCCGATACTGTTAAAATTCCGATAGGCACACTGAATTACCAACACGAACTTTTTAGCAATGTGTTTAACAGCGACGAAGAAAAAGTAGAACTGCCCGACATAAACTTTCGATACCGGTTTTCCACCAAAGCCTACGACCAAAGCGAAAACCTGTTAACCTTTGCCGACCAATCGAAAGCCCTTTCGCTATACAAACTCACCAATGGGAAAGTTTTTCTTTTTGCATTTCCGTTGTCGCATTCCGAAAATAATTTTGTAAATCATGTGCTTTTTCTGCCAACATTTTACAATATGGCTCTGCAATCATCGTCGAAACAAAATATTTATTACACCGTAGGCATCGACAATACTTTTGGCATTGCATTAGGCGAGACAGACTATTCAGACAACTACATTCTAAAACACGAAGAAAATGGCACTGAGCTGATTCCATCTCTCATACAACAGCGCGGCCACGAAATTTATTTTGCCATACCCGACGATATCGAAGCTGGAAATTACCGTTTTATGACCGGAAACAAAAATACTGCATTGGTATCGTTCAACTACCAGCTAAACGAATCGTACTTTAACTATCACAACCAAACCGAACTTTCAGAGGAAATTGCCCGCGCCGGTCTTAGCAAAAGCAATATTGTTGATGTAAGCGGCAATAACCTGTCGGAAACCATTCGACAAATCGACAGCGGCCGTCAGCTTTGGAAATGGTTCTTAATTTTTGCCCTTTTCTTTTTACTTTGCGAAGCCGCCATTATTCGTTTTTGGCCCGATTAATCATTGACGATTATCATGTGAAAAAATTACTGCAATAACGAAATTGTGTGTTGTATTAACCTCCTGAATTTAACCAATTATGCACACAAACGATTTCATAACGCGCGAGCTCAATTACGGAGCACACAACTACCACCCGCTTCCGGTAGTACTCGAAAAAGGCCTGGGAATTTACGTTTGGGATGTTGAAGGCAAAAAGTATTTCGACTTTTTGGCTTCGTATTCAGCCGTAAACCAGGGGCATTGTCACCCGCGACTGGTAAAAGCAATGACCGAACAGGCCGGAAAACTGGCCTTAACTTCAAGAGCCTTCTATAACAACAAGCTGGGCGAATGGGAAGAATACATGAACCGCAATTTTGGGTACGACAAAATGCTTCCGATGAATTCGGGTGCCGAGGGAGTCGAAACAGCCTTGAAACTAGCCCGGAAATGGGGCTACAAGGTAAAAGGGATTCCAAAAGACAAAGCCGAAATTGTAGTATGCAACGGAAATTTTCACGGCCGAACCATCACCATAGTATCGATGTCGAGCGACCCCGATGCCTACGAAGGATACAGCCCTTACACACCGGGATTTATAAAAATTCCATACAACGATACCGAAGCACTGGCCTCTGCACTCTCGAACCCCAATACGGCGGCATTTTTAGCCGAGCCCATACAAGCCGAAGCCGGCGTTTATGTACCCGAAGATGGCTATCTGGCTAAAGTACGGCAACTATGCACCGAAAACAACGTTCTCTTTATAGCCGACGAAATTCAAACCGGCATAGCCCGTACCGGAGAAATGCTGGCCGTACATCACGAAGACGTTCGCCCCGATATTCTCATTTTGGGCAAAGCCATTTCGGGCGGCATGTACCCCATTTCGTGCGTACTTGCCGACAACGAGATAATGCTCACCATTAAACCCGGCGAACACGGTTCAAC
>CAZARW010000001.1:0-16575 GCA_964487645.1 uncultured Prolixibacteraceae bacterium | reverse complement strand
TCGATGAACGAATTCGAAAGCTCTTTGTAAAAACAATAGTTCGTTACATATTTTTAAGTCGTTGACAATGAATCATTTGTGCTTTGTCAATCTAACCATATAAGTTACTAACATTTAATTCATTACAGACAAAGTCTAATGTCTCATGTCTGAAATATAACGTACTATTGTAAAAAAGAAACTTTCGTTTTATCATCATTATTCAACATACAAGTAGCCCTCAGAAACCCGGGCAAGCATTTTCACATCAAAAGCCGGGGTGAAATTCATAACATAAACAGTGTGGTTCATAAAACCACCAAATTCCGAAACCCGCTGAAAATTATAATCGCCCTGCAACAAACGAGCATGGTAGGTATCAATTTTGTCGGTAAAGTTACTCCCCAACCGAGCATAAGCTCCCGAAAAGTAAACGGCAACATCGAAGCCTCTAAAACTGTATTCGTCGGGTTCGTCGAAATAATTATTGCGATAATCGGAAATAAAACGATTCACTTTTGGCGACGAATAATCAACATAACGCGGTGTCAGATAATGTAACTTCAACTTATGAAAATACTCGGTATTTATGCTTTTGAAACTAGGATAGTCGCTCACACCAACCAGTGTAATATCAAACTCTTCGGACAAAACATACAAACTATTTATTGCCCTGCTCAGCAACGCTTCCCTCACCTCTCGATTTTCGGTAGCCGGTATAAATATCACATTCTCCATGTCGGGTTTTAGTGTTTCCTTAACCTGCCAGTACCCCATATGTCCACCCTCGGTAAAATCGACCTGGGTAAATAAAACTTCGCCAACATTGTTGTAAACACCACTTGTGAAAAACTTTTCACGAACCATGTCAACCAAATCGGTTTCCGCCAACTTTTCAACATCGCCCAGCGTCATTACAATAAAGTTCTTGTCGTAAAATGCATCACCAATAAAATCGGAAGTTTTACGCAAAATATATTCTTTCGACGGATTAACCTGGTAATAAAACGGGTTATCTTCTAAAAAAAAATGGTTCGATGAAAATGGCGACACCATTGGAATTTGATTCTTAGCCGAAAACTCCGAAACATGTTTCTGCAAAGAAACATCAACAGGTCCAACAATTAAATCGGCATTGATAAAATCGTTATTTTGCAATATCGAATCAACAACATTAATGTCGAAACGGCTATCATATACATCAAGGCGAACATTCAACCCGGCTTTTTGCATCGAATCGATGCCCATCAGAAATCCCTGGTAAAAGTTGATGAAATATTTTGAATGAGTTAGCAGGCTGCGGTATTCTTTAACCACCATCGAATCGACTAATATGGTATCAGTACGATATGTTTCAGGATTGTACTTAACTTCGAAATATTTACTTAATATTTCAGCATCGATATTTTTTAACGAATCGAGTTTAGCAAGTTCATCTTCACTTCGCAATTCTAAATTGTTTTCGATATTTTGCTCGTAAAACAAAGGCAAAAACATTGAAACCCGAAAAGTATCGTCATCGAGAATGGTAAAATCTTCGGTATCAACATAAAATGAATCGGCCTGCACTTCAAATTTTACTTTGGGCAATTCAGGTTCAATCCAGCTAAGTGAATCGACAACCTCAACCTTTTCGTCTTCAACATGTTTCGCCTTAATCTTTTTCGGTATATAAATTACTTCATCAGCTTTTAATCCCCTGTTTTTCAACTCAGGATTGAATTCTTTAATAGTAAATACATCCAGCTCATATTTTTGTGATAGTCTGTACAAATTTTCACCCGGCATTACTTTATGCTGGATAAATTGCTCCGAATCGACAGGCTTAATATTTACTTTAGCAGTTTCAGAAGTGGGGATTTTTATTTTCAAACCCGCCAATAAACCATCGCTTAGTTGTGGATTAAGCTTTACGAGTTGCTCTTCGGTAACGCCAAATCGGCGCTTGTAGCTAAAAAATGTATCGCCACTTTCAACCCGGTGTATAAAATAAGCTGCACCTTCCTCGCCCAACTCCTTTTCCTGTGCTTTGTCTGCCTTCAAATCTTTTTCGATACGAAGAACAGCACCAATCTCAAGGGCGTCTTCGGCAAAAGGATTCAATTGTAAAATATGAGATATGGGTTTATTGTATCGTTTCGATAAAGAATAAATCGTTTCGCCAGCTTGTACCTGGTGATAAAAATAACTGCCATCTTCGCGTATCAAACCATCAACATTCTCTTCTTCTCCTTTAAGTGGGATACGTATAATTTCATTTTCGAGTAGTTCATTTTTTGCTTCAGGATTATAGCGATATATCGATTCAATAGGTAAATTGAATTGTTTCGACAAGGAATAAACGGTTTCGCCTTTTTTAACAACGTAGTATTTAAAATTACCTTCCGGAGACTTACTTACAACCGCCTCCGAACCATCAGCCATCTCACCATCGGCCAATTGACGATATGGTATTTTAATAGAATCGGCTTCTTTTAAGCCAAAAATTAATTGTGGATTAGCGCCTACCAACTCTTTTTGTTCGATGTTGTACTTTTCACACAACGAAAAAATAGTTTCGCCCTTCTCAACCTGATGTAAAATATATTGTTTGCCGTCGATGCTTACCACATCGGGCGATTGACCCACCTGGCCGTAAACCCGGGCAGAACCCAAAACAGCCAGAAAGCTTAAAAACAAAATGATTTGCCTCATTATAAAAAAGTTACAATTTAAATCAAAATAGCATTTACGAAAGTAAAAAATGTTAGGGTAATTTCTACTTTCACCCGAAAGATAATAACGCATAATTCTTGAAAAAATGATATAAAAGAAAAAAGAACATAAAAAACACAGCTATTCCGGGCAATTAGACTTTCCTTACACGGCTCTGTCAGCAAAAATTTATTCAGCAAGAACTGATTTTTACAAACCCGAAAAAATCATTAAGTTTGTGCTCGTCGGTCATTCTCATTGCAAAGGGATAAGCGAAGATATATTTACCGATTTATCAAAACCACCATCGCGCTAAATATGCTTTAAAAAGGTAGCGGTTGTGATTAAAAATTAGAATTTACACCGATAGTTAAACGATTCAATTTATGTTGAGTCAAAGCAAAATTCTATAAAAAATTTAGATGCAAACTGAGAGCCTGATAAATCGATTAAAACAGGAAAACACAAAAAGATTGGCCTTTCACGAACTGGTGAAAACTTACCAGGAAAAATTGTACTGGCATATCCGCAAAATTGTTATTGGGCACGACGACACCGACGATGTACTTCAAAACACATTTATCAAAGTGTGGAATAACATTGAATCGTTTCGTGAGGAGTCGGGTTTATATACATGGCTTTTTCGTATTGCCACCAACGAAGCTTTAACTTTTTTATCTCAGAAAAAACGACGAAGCATTTTCTCGGGAAATTTCGAAAACGATTACCTCATTAACAGTTTAGTTAGCGACGAGTATTTTGAAGGCTCCGAAATACAACTCAAACTTCAAAAGGCAATAATTAAATTACCAGAGAAACAACGCTTAGTTTTCAACATGAAATATTTCGACGAAATGAAATACGAAGACATGTCGAAAATACTCGAAACATCAGTTGGTGCGTTAAAAGCATCATACCATCATGCCGTAAAAAAGATAGAAGAACAATTAAAACAAGAATAAACACATTAAACCTTTTCAAAATCAAATAGTCGAATGATTTGAATGCGTAATAAAATGAAAAAAGAAATTAGAAACACCAAAACACAACTATCCGAAAGAATGAATCCGTTTTCAACGCCTGATTCATATTTCGATAGTTTTTCGGAACGTTTAATGTCCCGGATAGACAATGAATGTGTGCCGGGAACAAAAGAAAAAACAAGCTTTTTCCGAATCTTACGACCAGCTTTAATTATGGCCGCAAGTTTTGCAGCTATCTTTTTCATTATTTTTATCCCTGTACACACTGCCGACCCTGAGCTGACTTCAAAAAGTGACGACCACACAATCGAATTGGTTGATATAATGGCATTTTATTTTATGGATGAAAATGAAATAATCAACGCCTTTGAGAACGATGACACCTATTACAGTGATAACGATGCCGTACTTGAAGAATACCTGATGGCTTCGATTACTGAATACGATTTAGTGGACTTTAAGAATTAACATTATGCTAAAAATAAAATTTGTAATTGCCCTCTTGCTAACAAGTATTGTATTTTATTCGTATGGTAGCAATAAACCACAGAATAAATTCGACTACGATAAATTTAAAGCTGAAAAAATAGCCTTCTTCACCGATGCGTTAGAGCTTACACCCGAAGAAGCAGCTGTTTTTTGGCCTGTTTACAACGAGTACGAAAGAAAAAAGTGGGAATTATCGCAAGAACCTCGTATAATGGATGAACAATTTGTAAAGGGCATTGATAAAATGACGGAGAAAGAATGCATTGAATTCACACGTAAATATTCATCTTTCCAACAAAAAGATGCCGATATAAACAAAGAATACAATGAAAAATTCCTAAAGGTTCTTCCTGCACGTAAAGTAGTTAAGCTTTACATTACAGAAATAAATTTCAGAGAACACCTTCTTCGGAAATACCGCGATTTTGGACGTTTCAACAATAACAACAACAACTTTTAACAACAACATCCATATTACAACAACCTATCAATCAACTCATTTAACCCCATCAGTGATTGGTTACCGGATTCCATGTCTTTTAAGGTAACCTTGCCGGCTTCCATTTCCGATTCGCCGGCCAGTATCACAAACGGTATGTTTTTGCGATTGGCATAATTCATCTGTTTCTTCATTTTAGCTCCTGCATCGGGGAAAATTTCGCACGATATGCCATTTTCTCTCACTTTTTGAATAATAGGCAGCAAATACCGCTCTTCGTTCGAACCAAAATTTACAAAAAACACTTTCGAAGCAGCTGAGGCTTCTTCAGGAAACAATTCAAGCTGAGTCATCACATCGAAAATGCGATCGGCACCAAACGAAATACCTACTCCTGAAACATCGGGGAGACCAAAAATTCCGGTCAAGTCATCGTAACGACCTCCTCCGGTAATGCTTCCAATTTGTACATCGTTGGCTTTTACCTCGAAAATAGCGCCGGTGTAATAATTCAATCCACGAGCCAAAGTTAGGTCTAATTCAACATCAATACTTAGTTTAAGTACTTTAAGATATTCAAACAAAACTTTCATCTCCTCTACTCCTTTCATTCCAATTTCGGAAGCAGAAACCACAGCACCAATCTGTTCAATCTTTTCCTCGGTTGACCCCGAAAGATTCAATATAGGCTGCAATTTTTCAATAGCATCAGTACCAACCCCCTTCTCAGCAAGCTCAGCATTTACTTTTTCAACACCAATCTTATCGAGTTTATCTATCGCCACAGTGATATCAACAATCCGATCGGCCTCACCGATGGTTTCAGCAATACCAGCTAATATTTTCCGGTTATTAATTTTCAATGTAACATTAATACGGAGCCGTTTAAAAACGTCATCAACAATCTGTACCAATTCAACCTCGTTAAGCATCGAATTACTGCCAATTACATCTACATCGCACTGGTAAAACTCGCGATAACGTCCTTTTTGAGGGCGATCGGCACGCCATACCGGCTGTATTTGGTAACGCTTAAACGGGAAAACCAGATCGTTGCGATTTTGAACAACAAACCGGGCAAAAGGCACCGTAAGGTCGTAGCGCAAGCCTTTTTCCGAAATGGTATTTGTTATTTTTATCGAATCGAGTTCTGACAGTAAATCAGCTGGTACTTTTTTCATAAAATCGCCCGAGTTCAGTATTTTAAACAAGAGCTTATCACCTTCTTCTCCATATTTCCCCATCAATGTCGAAAGGTTTTCCATGGCCGGTGTTTCAATTGGCTGAAAGCCATACAGTTCAAAAACACTTTTTATAGTATCGAAAATATAATTTCGTTTTGCAGTTAAGTCGGGCAAAAAATCGCGTGTGCCCTTTGGTATTGATGGTTTTTGTGCCATTGGATATTTATTTTTTTAGACCTGCAAAATTAATGAAACCATTAACAGCAACAAATAAAAAAAGAGCAACCCTTTTTCTTTTTTATTGTCATTAATCGTTAATGTTAACTTAATCCTATGCAAACTACCATTTACCGATTTTTTTCGACAACCCAGCATAGAAAACTTTTTTAATGAACAAAGTTTTCTACTTTTGTGTTTCAATTTTCGACTATGGACATGCGTGATACGATTATTAAAAAAGCAGGAGAACTTTTCATTGAACAGGGCATACGCCAGGTTACAATGGACTCAATTGCCCGCAGTATGGGCATTTCGAAGCGTACAATTTATGAGAATTTTAAAGATAAAAACGAACTGCTGTACAATTTTTTGACCGACAAACTAAGCAAACACAAGAAAAACATTATCGACATTATTGCTAATTCCGACAATGTTATTGAAGCACTTTTTTCGTTTGGCGAATTCAACCAACGGGTTATGCAAAAAATTAACCCGGTATTTTTTGATGATATCAAAAAATACCATCATTCAATTTTCAAAAATGTTGTTAAGAATGAGAATTTTAGAAATTATGAGATTACTTACACCATATTAAAAAGAGGCGTAAACGAGGGGACATTTCGAAAAGAAATTGACATCGACATTGCAAACCGTTTTATTCATCACATTATGGATTTTTTTCAAATACTGGAAAACGAAAAAGATTTTTTTGACAAATGTGACCATAAAAGAATATGGACTTCCATTCATCTTCCTTATTTACGTGGCATTTGCACCGATAAAGGACAAGATATCGTTGAAAAATTTGTACAGAAATATGAAAACTCAAAAAAGGAATAAAGTTTTAATAAAATAAAAATAGCTATGAAGTACCATTTATTAACAATTTCACTTTTGCTGTCAGGCTTATTGCTACAAGGACAGGAAGTGATAAAATTATCGCTTAATGAAGCGCAGGCCTATGCCATCGAGCACAACAGAACGCTCGAAAGCGCCAGGCTCGACATCCAGTCGTCTGATGCTAAAATTAAGGAATCAATTTCGCAAGGATTACCCAAGATCGATGCGTCGGTTGATTGGATGACCTATTTCGGTTACGAAATGGAATTTAATTTAGGCATGGGTGGCGACGTAAACTTCACACCCGAACAAATGGCCGAAGCATGGAACAACACCAGCACCGAGCACCCCGATGTGAGCATGCAGGATTTACGTATTTACCAGGCCGGAAGTTACTTTGAACAACAACTTACGTCTATGTTGCCCGCATCGACCATTAAAATGACTGATGCATCGACGGCTGCCGTTCAACTCGGACAGCTTATTTTCAGCGGTCAATACTGGGCTGGTATTAAAGCCGCAAAATTAGGAAAGAAACTAACCGAACAGGGCTTTGAAAATTCAATTTTAGACATTAAAGAGTCGGTAACCAACAGTTACTTAATGGCTTTGGTAACTAAAAAATCGATTGAAACCATCAATGCTTCTATCGAAAATCTCGAAACAGTAAAGCATCATACCGAAATGATGTATAAAGCCGGGGTAGCCGAACAAACCGATGTTGATCAACTAAGTATTCAGGTTACTATGCTCGAGAATAATCTCCGCTCGATGCAGCGAGGATTAACCATGACCTACAGCATGATGAAATTTCAACTTGGACTGGATTCTGACCAAAATATTGAGTTATCCAGTACGCTTGATGAAATTACTTCGGAACTTGAGCCACAGCAATCACTTCCGACATTCGATCCTACCGGCAACATTCTATACCAATTAACCCAAAGCCAATCGGATTTAAGCGAAAAGATGCTCGACATCGAAAAGTGGAGCTATGCCCCTACCATTACGGGTTTTTACACCTACAACCAGAAGTTGCTAACTACCGGATTCGATATGACGCCAAAACACCTCGCCGGCGTTACGGTCAGCATTCCAATTTTTTCGAGTGGAGGCCGCAAGCACAAAGTAACACAAGCACAAATAGAACTCGATAAAGCGCGAATAAATCAACAAATGGTAATACAACAACTCGAAATTCAGGAAAAGCAACTCGCTTCGGATCTGAAATCGGCTATTGAAAACCATGAAGCTCAAAAAGAAAATGTGGAAATAGCACGACGAGTTTATCAAAATATTGAGAAAAAGCACCAACAAGGTATTGTTTCAAGCCTCGAATTAACTCAAACCAACAGCAACTATCTGCAAGCCGAGTCGAACTATATTCAATCATTAATGACACTTCTTCAGGCTAAAGTTGCTATCGATAAATTATACAACCAATTGTAAAATCAAATAAAAACATATACAATGAAACAATTTATTCTAATATCAATAGTTGCCCTAACCATGGTTGCATGTGGCGGACAGAACACCCCAGAGGCTCAACAAAACAAAGCCGACAACCTGAGGAAGCGAATCATTAAACTGGAAAAACAGCTTGAGCAAGTTGAAAGTGCATCCCTAAAAAATGACGAAGAACGAACCTACCCGATTAAGGTTATAGAATTGCAAACACAAAACCTATCGCGCGAGATCGAATTCTCGGCAAATCTCTTACCCTGGGAAGAACTTAATGTAGCCACAGCACAACCTGGGAAGATATCAAAAATTTATGTTGAAATTGGCGACCACGTAACCAAAGGGCAAAAACTTTTTCAAATGGACGACACGCAGCTAAAACAAGCAAAAATTCAGCTCGAAAGCTTGCGCAAAGATTACGAAAGGCTTAAACAGCTTCGCGAAACCGAAAGTATATCCGAACAACAATACGACCAGGTAAAATCTCAACTTGAAGCGACAGAAAGTAACGTTCAGTTTCTAGAAGAAAACGTTACCCTTTTTGCACCATTTAGTGGTATCATCACTGCTAAGTATTTCGAAGACGGAGAAATCTATTCGGGAGCGCCAAACACCCAGACCGGGAAATCGGCCATTGTTGTTTTGCAGCAAGTTTCTGTTTTAAAAGCTACCATAAATGTTTCGGAACAATATTTCAACTCTCTCGAAAACGGCACATCGGTTACCATCAATGCCGATGCCATTCCCGATGAAGTGTTTACCGGAACGATTACCAACATTCATCCAACCATCGACCCATTGACGCGCTCGTTTAAGGTAGAAATAAAAATACCAAACCAGGGGCTGCAATTACGACCAGGAATGTTTGGCCGGGTTAAAATTAAACTCGACGAAACCGAAGCACTTGTTGCCCCAGCAATTGCCGTAATTCAACAAGAAGGCACCAACAATCGCTATATTTTCATACATGAAAACGGAAGAGCCAAACGCTACAACGTACAAATTGGTGAACGTTTCGACGATTCGATCGAAATTATTTGCGACAAAATCAACGAAGGCGACGAGCTTATAGTTGCCGGTCAGGCTATTTTGATGGACAACAACAAAGTGAAAGTTACACGTTAAACGTACAACAAAACCATTATGAGTATATACAAAAGTTCCGTAAAAAAACCCATTACCACCATGCTGCTCTTTGTAGCACTCATGGTGTTTGGAATATATTCGCTGGTAAAGTTACCGGTTGATTTGTTTCCTGAAATTGAAGCACCGTTCATTACGGTGTTTACTCAATACAACGGCGCCAGTGCTGCCGATATCGAAACAAACATAACCAAACCGGTTGAAGACGCACTTTCAAGTATCAGCGACCTGAAAGAAATCACCTCCGTATCGCGCGATAATATGTCGCTCGTTTTTATTGAATTTGAATGGGAAACCGACCTAAACGAAGCCGCAAACGATATGCGAGATGCACTTTCGTTTATCGACGGGTTTTTACCCGACGAGGCTGAGTCGCCTACCATTTTCAAATTCAACACCAGCCAGATGCCTATTTTGTTTTATGCCGTAACCGCTGATGAAAGCCTCGAAGGTTTGGAGAAAATTATTGACGAAAAAGTAATCAACCCGCTGAACAGCATCAACGGCATTGGTAACATTGGCCTTGCCGGTGCTTACGAACGCGAAATACGAATTGAACTCGATCCGGTGCGTGTAGAAGCATACAATCTTACGCTCGAACAAATTGGAAATGCCCTGTCCATGGAAAACATGAACATGCCATCGGGAAATATCAAAATGGGAGAAATTGCTTATCCGCTTCGAATTAAAGGTGAATTTGGTGAAAGTAGCGAGATAAAAGATATTGTAGTTGGTAATTACAACGGAAGCCCAATCTTTCTGCACGACGTGGCCGACATTATTGACGGGCCACGCGAGATGGACGTACAAGAGCGCATAAACAAAGAAATTGGAGCCCGAATGTTTATTCAAAAACAAGCCGGTGGAAATACAGTACGTGTGGCACGCGATGTTCAAAAACAAATGGAAGAAATCAAAAAAACACTTCCCGAGGATATCAAAATTGAAACCATAATGGACTCATCTGAATTTATTAGCGGATCAATTAAAAACCTTACAACCACCCTGCTGTATGCTTTGATTTTCGTTACCCTGGTGGTACTGTTCTTTCTGGGGCGCTGGCGAGCAACATTTATTATCGTACTTACCATTCCGATTGCACTTATTGTGGCATTTATATACTTATTTGCCACCGGAAACTCCATTAATATCATTTCACTTTCGTCGCTATCCATTGCCATTGGTATGGTGGTTGACGATGCCATTGTAGTGCTCGAAAACATAACCAAACACATCGAACGAGGCAGTAGCCCTCGCGAAGCCGCTATATACGCCACCAACGAAGTATGGCTCGCCGTTATTGTTACTACCCTAACCGTGGTTGCTGTATTTCTCCCACTTACATTGGTAGGTGGCATGACGGGTGTTTTATTCCGCCAATTGGGCTGGGTAGTTACCATAACCGTAGTAACATCTACTATTGCAGCTATATCGCTCACGCCTATGCTTTCGGCACAACTGCTTAAGCTCCGACCAGCTAACCGCAAAAAAAGATGGTACAGCCACGATAAAACCGTACTGCCCATGTTGGTTAAACTCGATAATTTTTATGGTCGTTCGGTTAAATGGGCACTCAAAAACAAACTACTGGTGCTAATCGTTTCGTTGGCATTATTTATCAGTTCCTTTTTCTTTATCGGAAATATTGGAACCGAGTTTATACCCGAGAGCGATGGCAGCTCACTTACCGTAAACATCGAGCTGCAAACCGGTACCCGCTACGAAGAATCGCTGAAGATTACCAAACTCATGGAAGAATTCATCACAAGCGATATACCCGAAAACAAGCTTTTTGCCGCAACCACCGGTTCGGATGATCGTGGCGGTATAAATTCGCTGTTCCAATCATCAGGATCAAACATCATCAACCTGAGCATAAGCCTTGTAAAACCCGAAGAACGCGAGCGTTCGGTATGGGTAATTGGCGAACAAATTCGCGAAAAGCTATTAACCATTCCTGAAGTTGTAAACTTTTCAGTAACAACAGACGATGGCATGAGTGGCTTTGGCAGTTCAACTGTAGATGTTAAAATATTTGGATACGACTTAGATGAAACCACCCTTTATGCCAATGACATACAACAAAAAATTGAGCAAATAAAAGGTGCACGCGAAGTACAAATCAGCCGCGAAGATTTCAAACCAGAGCTAACTATAAACCTCGACCGCGAAAAACTAGCCGAACATGGTTTATCAACTGCTGTTGTTTCTACAGCCATACGCAACCGGGTTTCGGGTTTAATTGCCACACGCTTTCGCCAATTTGGCGACGAGTACGACGTGGTGGTACGCTACAAAGAAGAAGCACGGAACTCAATTACCGATATTGAAAACATATCCATTGTGTCGCCGGCTACCGGATCAACTATTCGTCTTAAAGAACTGGGTAAGGTAGTCGAAAATCTAACCCCTCCTAATATCGAGCGACAACGAAAGCAACGGGTTGTAACCGTTTCGGCAATTCCGTATCAAATATCGCTGGGCGAACTTGCGAGCGACATTCAGACCATTGTTGACGAAGCCGGGATACCACAAGGTATAACAGTAGAGATTGGCGGTGCATACGAAGATATGGAAGATTCGTTTATGGATTTAGGTTTACTTGCACTTCTTTCGATTGTATTGGTTTTTATTGTAATGGCCAGTCAGTTCGAGTCGTTCAAAATGCCTGTAATTATCATGGTTTCAATACTGTTTATCGTGCCGGGTGTCATTTTCACCCTCATATTAACTAACACAAACCTTAGCATTATTGCAGCTCTGGGTGCTGTACTGCTGGTTGGTATTGTTGTGAAAAACGGCATAGTACTGGTTGACTACATTAACCTTATGCGCGACCGGGGCGTGGAACTCAACAAAGCCATTATCGAATCAGGAAAATCGAGGTTACGCCCCGTGCTTATGACTGCTTTCACAACCATGCTTGGCATGTTGCCCATGGCACTCAGCACTGGAGAAGGCTCTGAAATATGGAGTCCAATGGGTATTTCGGTTATAGGCGGCTTGCTGTTCTCAACGCTTGTTACCATGATTTTGGTGCCCGTTGTTTACGCCCTCATTGCCCGTAAAGGTGAACGCGACAAGAAAATGGCCGTACGCAAAAAATTTGTATTTATGGACAACTAAATTAACGACATTATGAAATCAGTATTTATAACATATAATCAGGCATTTACCGAACGTGTTGAATACATGCTCGACCGCCTCGGAATAAACGGTTTTACCCAATGGGTTGACGTAAAGGGGCGTGGTTCCGAAACCGGCGAACCTCACATGGGTACACATACCTGGCCCGAAATCAACAACGCGCTAATTACGGTTGTTGATGATGAAAAAGTAGATGTTCTGCTCGAAAAAATTCAAAAACTCAATGCCGTAAACGAAGAGATTGGCATTAGGGCTTTTGTATGGAATATTGAACGCACCGTTTAACGCTCACTTATCGATCATAAAAAGGCTGCCCGTTTAAACCCGGGCAGCCTTTTTTGCATGTCTCATTTAATACACACAAACACCTTATCTTCAATTATTTATTTGCCGGAGTAGCTACACCACACTAAAAATACTATGTGGCAACAACACCATAGTATATCATGAATTCTGTTTAATTGAATTGACCAAAATTGAACCTTTTGCAAACTACAAGTGTATTTTACCGGTTGACGATATGAAACGGTTGGGTTTTCGGGCTGAGTTCCAATCCACCGTTGGAAAAAGTTAGCGCGAGAACCAAACTCTCACAAACCACCGAAAAACAACTGCTTTGTATTGCGTGTTGTACATTTGTGCATTATTTTGTTCTAAAATTTACCAATTTATATTTACTCACAAAACCGCTTTTTTCAATCGTCTTTTGTGATGCAATGTTGTCAATTGCACATCCACAACTTGGTATTAAATCTTCACGAATAGCAAATTCTCGTAAATTCAAAATAATCTGAGAACCAATACCATTGCCTCTTTTTGACGGCTCTACCCAAACTCCTAAATCACAATAATCCCAATTAAGATTTGTCCTCAGAACCATTCCACAACCTACAAAATCATCTTTTTTGTAAAACAAGAATACGTTTTCGTTCTGAATAAAATCAGCTAATTGTTCTTCTGTCTCAAAAAGTTCTTTTATCGAATCATCTTGAGCCTGAAGAAAACTTATTGAAGAATAGTCAGCTTTCTTCATTTTTATTTCTGAGTCTTTTTTAATCCGAGCATCAGAATAATCACGATACAATACACCTAAAAGCGAATATGAAAGAGAACTTAGAAGACAATTACTGAGCAAAAGAGAATCAAATGATTTACAGTAAATTTCCCTTATTGATAAGTCTTTCAATACTTGTCTGAAAAATTTATCGCTTTCTGGAATGTATTTATCTGAAACATAAAACTCAATCAAAACGCCATCATTGTTTCTAATCGCATAACCAGATACATCATTATCCACTTGAAAAATAAAGTAATCAGAATCACTTATCATTAACTCAATAAACAACTCTTGAAATTCAGATAATGAGTTTAAGTAATCAATTCGAAATTTTGCGATTTTGTCTATTGTTGTTTTTGTAATTTTCATACGATAATTGTTTATTTTCTAAGGCCGTATGCCTGCCCCGATTTATCGGGGGAACTCGCATGTAATGAATTATCATCTACTTGGATGAAAGTATTTTACATGCTCGTTTCATAATCTGCAAAAGCTATTGTCAACCGTCTTCGTGCGTGAAGCAAAACTCGACTATCCCAAACAAAAAAATAAAATCCAAGAATTGTTCAACATTAAGATTGAATAATGAACAAGGATAGTCTGCTCCGAAATTCGTTGATTCGAACGCGACTCACAACCACCGAATGTTTGTTCTACACATCGGAATCGCCTAAGTCAAATAGGGAAAATAACCGAAAATAAGTACTATAAAATAGGTACTTCGCGCTTAAAAGTTTCTTCGAGTGAAATAAAAGTTTCGGTACTTGATACTCCTGGAATTTTTTGAATATTATCGTTCAAAATTTGTTTTAAATGCTCGTTGGTGCGAGCATAGACCTTGGCAAAAATGGCATACTGACCAGTGGTATAATGACACTCAACCACTTCGGAAATTTGCTCAAGCCTTGCAGCTACATCTTCGTAAATACCACCTTTCTCAAGAAAAATTCCGATATACGTACAAGTATGAAAATCGACCATTTTAGGATCAATAGTATAGCCTGAACCTACAATCACTTTCATTTCAATCATCCGATTTACACGCTGATGCACAGCTGCACGGGAAATTCCACAATCGGCTGCCACATCTTTAAACGGCAAACGCGCATTTTTAGTAATGATATCTAAAATTTTCAGATCAATATCATCAAGTTGGTGCTTTATCGACATTATTACCAGTATTTATTTAAACAACAATGAATAATACAAGCAAAAATAAACAAATATGCCGGATTTTCAACTTTTTGTACACCAGCATATCGTCTTAGCAATTTATCATTGAATTAAAGCCTCTAATACTTAAATCATAAAAAAAGAAACACCAAACACAATGACAATAAAAAATCTATCTCCATATCTTTTTCACACAATAATCGCATCTTTTAAATACTTTTGATATTTTTGTATCGTTTTTGACAGTCTTTTGACAGTTATTTAAGCATTTTACAAACACAATTGAGTAAAATAAAACGATATCGCAGTATTTGTTTTGTTTGCTCTCAAAAAAATTCACAATATGAAACGAAAGAGCAGTTGGCTTGCTATTTTAAGCCTTATTTTAATTGCAGCAATACTGGGCATCATTTTTCCAGGCAGTGGTAAATTTTTCGACGATCCCAATCTAAACACCGGCGATACTGCATGGATGCTTACAGCCACGGCACTTGTATTATTAATGACCCCCGGATTGGGATTTTTTTATGGAGGAATGACACACCCCAGACATATCATTTCTACCATATTACAAAGTTTTATTGCTATGGGTATTGTGAGTGTTCTTTGGATTGTAGTTGGTTTCAGTCTGGCATTTGGTGACAGCCTTGGAGGTGACGGAACCGGGATAATTGGTAACCCACTCACCTATTTTATGTTTCGTAATGTACATGGGCATACCGATCCCGACCTTGCTCCCACTATTCCTTTGGCGCTGTTTGCCATGTTCCAGTTAAAATTTGCCATAATCACACCGGCACTTATAACAGGCTCGTTTGCCGGACGGGTGCGTTTCAGGGCTTACATGCTTTTTATTTGTTTGTTTACCCTATTTATTTATGCTCCGCTGGCACACATGACCTGGCATCCCAACGGATTGTTCCGCAACTGGGGCGTTCTCGATTTTGCTGGAGGTACAGTAGTACACATGTCGGCCGGATTCGCAGCTCTTGCGGGTGCTATTTACCTTGGAAAACGAAAAGATTACAACAAGCCCACACAACCAGCTAACATCCCCTTTGTACTGCTTGGAGCCGGATTACTATGGTTTGGTTGGTTTGGCTTTAACGCCGGTTCGGCTTTGGGTGCAAATGCTACGGCAACTCTGGCATTACTGAACACCAATACTGCCTCGGCAGCAGCCATGCTGGCCTACATCTTCTTTGATGCCGCCAAAGGCCGGAAACCATCGGCTATGGGAGCGGCCATTGGGCTTGTAGTTGGGCTTGTAGCTATAACACCCGCAGCAGGTTTTGTAAACGTGGGCTCAAGTATTTTCATTGGAGTTGTAGCTTCCATTATCAGCAACCTGACCATCAACTACTTTGGCCATCATTCAAACATCGACGACACCCTCGATGTATTCCCCGCTCATGGTGTTGGAGGTATTACAGGAATGATACTTACAGCCGTTTTTGCCAGTGGTGTTGGGTTAATTTATGGTGAGTTCAGAACCTTTGCCTACCACATGCTTGCTTTAGCAATCACTACTGTATTTACCTTAGGCGGTGCTTTTCTACTTTACTGGGTTACCGACAAAATTATTGGAATGAGGGTAAGTGCTGAATCGGAAAAAGTAGGTCTCGATATCAGTCAACACAATGAGACCTATGGTTTTGAATACAAAAGATAAAGACAACGACAATAAGAAAAGCAAACAAAAAACCGTTTAAGATTGTAATATTTTAAACGGTTTTTTTTATTCAACAGTAATTCAGACAAAAGACA